>JAEYFY010000191.1 GCA_023454395.1 Pseudomonadota bacterium | reverse complement strand
TGAAAGATATTCAGCGTTCAGCTTATGTTTATCGTGTTGACTGTGGTGGTTGTAATGGTTGTGAGATTGAAATTTTCTCCGCAATTACACCGGTTTTTGATGCTGAACGTTTTGGTATCAAAGTGGTGGCCTCGCCTCGTCACGCTGATATTTTATTATTCACTGGCGCAGTAACGCGCCAGATGCGTGTTCCTGCATTGCGTGCTTATGAGTCAGCGCCAGATCCAAAAATCTGTATCTCTTATGGTGCTTGTGGCTGTGGTGGCGGTATTTTCCACGATCTCTATTGTGTATGGGGTGGCAGTGAATCTATCGTTCCTATTGATGTGTGGATCCCGGGTTGTCCTCCAACACCAGCAGCGACGATTTATGGATTTGCTGTTGCGCTGGGCTTGTTAGACCAGAAATTAAAAGGCGAATCGCACATTGAAGTAGAGAATGAAAAAGCCTCTCTAATTCTACCTTCTATTCCTTTAGATGCTCGAGTGATGATTGAGCGTGAAGCTCGTCGTCTTGCTGGCTATTATCAGGGAAGACAAATCAGCGATCATTTCCTCACCTTATTAGAGGGCGCTACTATTCAGGAAGTTAGTGGACGTGTAGATGAATGGCTACGACAAGCGAATGATCCTCGTTTATCTGAGATTGTAAAACGCCTTGTTTATTCATTAAGCCAAGGGGGCATTTATGCCTGATGATGCTAACGTTTACTTTTGGTCATTGAGACAAAAGTTTGTTGATAGCGATGATGATATTCCTGAGCAAGCGCAACAGGTGATGTACTATTCGCTCGCGATTGGTCACCACGTCGGTATGATTGATTGTCTAAAAACAGAGCTAGTTTGTCCTTTAGAAAAATATAAAGCATGGATTGATTTATTGCCTGAAGGGGAAGCCAAACGCAAAATGCAAGGGTTGCTGACGTTCGGTGAAATTAATATTAACTCTGAGCATACTCACTTATTAGCGTTAGCATTTGATCCTATTATTAAAAGTGACGATCCTATTTTTAGTGAGTGGAGTCAAACGCTGATTAAATTACTGGGTGAGATCCACGCAGAACCGGCTATTTATTTGATTGTGAAGAGAAAACCATGAGTAAAGCAATGACAGCACCTAAAGTGGTATTAACGGTCGGCAACAGCATGATGGGTGACGATGGTGCAGGTCCTCTGCTTGCTGAGTTAATGGAAGCAAATCCCATTGATGGATGGATTGTTATCAACGGGGGAAGCGCGCCTGAAAATGTCTCTTATCAAGTAAGAGAGTTACAACCTCAATGTGTTGTTATTGTTGATGCTGCAGATATTGGTTTAAACCCTGGTGAAATTAGGGTGATAGATCCTGACTACATAGCGGAAATGTTTATTATGAGCACTCATAATATGCCGCTGAATTTTCTTATCGATCAATTAAAAGATGATATTCCAGATATTACTTTCTTAGGGATACAACCCGATCTCGTCGGTTTTTATTATCCAATGACCGAAGCGGTAAAAAATGCCGTTGATGAAGTGTATCAAGGGATCAAGTCTTGGAGAGTTGATTACTTTCCAGCACTTGAAGTCTGCGATGAAGAAGATGATATTGAAGAATAAAAGTACAACAAGTATCCACTGATTATTGATTTAAATAAAAACTAAAACATCCGCTCTGCGGATGTTTTTCGTTTAATGAGTGATATAAGTGTCATTAATGATAAAAAAAGTGTTTTTTGTAACTTATATTACGCATTGATAAGTTGAGCGCCTGCTAATAACATTTATTCTTCACGCTAACCTTAATTTTCCCTTTAGTTATTTCTTTTAAAAAACAAACCACCTTAACCCTTTCTTCATAAGAGATAAAAAGAAGTTAATTATAATTATCTTTATTAAATATCATTTTCGCCTTTAGTTAGTTAAAAATTAAGTTTTAATTAAGAATGAATTAAGAGTAATTAACTCTGTGAGTGACTCTGTTTGCTTGTTTTTAATACTAACTATTTAGGGGGAAATTCTTTTCTTAGCTAAGAATATAAAAGGTGGGTTATGTCTTCGTCTATACCTCAACTGAGTATCGTCGTCGCCATTTATAATGGTGAGAAATTTTTATCTCAATTTTTCAATGGATTACAATCTATCAAATTAAAGAATTGGGAACTTATTTTAGTTAATGATGGCTCTAGAGATAATTCACTTAAAATATTACAAGAATGGGCAGAAAGATTTCCTCAAGTCACTATTATTGATCAGGAAAACCAAGGTGTATCTGTTGCTCGTAATATAGGATTTAATATTTCAAAAGGTCAATATATTGTTTTTCCTGATATTGATGATGTAATTCATCCTAATATGTATGACAGAATGCTTAATGTAGCTAAAGATGATAATTTGGATATTTTAACCTGTAATGGTAATTATGTTTATACGGATGGACGCCCTTCACGACCTATATTTCCATCTAACCGCTTGCAAACAACGGGAATTTTAACGGGGCCACAATGGTTAGAAACGGCATTAAACTCTAAAAAATTCTTACATGTAACTTGGTTAAATATTTATCGTCGTGAATTTTTACTTGCTCATGGTTATTATTTTGAGCCGGGTTTGCACCATCAAGATATTCCGTGGACAACTGAAGTGTTATTAACAGCGCAGCGGGTTAAATATATCGATGAGCGCTATTACGATTACTTAATTCATTCTGCATCGGTTTCTCATGCCACACCTAATGACAGTATTCATGTTAGAACCATTCATAATTACATGAAAATATTAGAAATGCTTGATGCTATTAATCAAAAACATAAGAAAGTGGCTCAAAATATTAATGCGTGTTATTGGCAAATCGCAAAAGAAGGTTTAGGAATTATTCACTCAATTGTTGCTATTCAATCTATTGAAATTAAAAAACAAATCATTAAAGAATTTTTTGATAGAGGGATATGGGCGCTGATCTGGAAAAATGCGAAAGATCTAAGATTGCGTTGGCGTTTAGGACGACGCTATTTTAAATTAAAAAGAATATTAAATTCATGATCACAAAAGGGCGCAATAATGTGCCTTTTTTATTTTCAGTGTATATTAAATAAAATGAAATAAATTAATTGCGTTAAAAATTCATTTTATTTCGTTTTGCGCTCACTAATAAATTCAATGATAAATATATAACTTATTTATTAGAAAAATACTGTGTACTGACTAGAAGTTTGCCATAATGAGTATTGCTCCTTAATAAAAGTTTATGTGAAATCAATAAACTGACGAATATTATTCGAGTATTTGAATAAAAAAACTTATTATGATGCCACAGGTTTAGCCTTTATCTGCATTAAGTTGCATAGCATCACAATTACTATTGTTATTTATCTTGTTTCAGCCTCTTCATCTTATTTAGATAGAGGCTGATGATAAGTCGTATCTAAAAAATCGGAGAATGTTTTATGTCTATTCGGTTTGGTTGGCGTCAATCATTAGTAACGTTAACTTGCTTAGCCGCGTTAAGCGTCCCTTTTGCAACATCTGCTCAAACGCTGAAATTAGCTATTGGTGAAGAGCCAACAGAAGGTTTCGACCCAATGCTGGGTTGGAGTCATGGTAGTTATTTACTTCTTCATAGCCCATTGTTAAAGCAAAATGCCGATCTCTCTTGGTATAGCAATATGTTAAGTGACTATCAGCCAAGTGAAGATGGTAAAACATGGAAATTAACGTTAAAGCCAGATTTAAAATTCTCTGATGGCTTACCGCTTACAGCAAAAGATATCGTATTTACTTATAACAATGCGGCTGCCAGTGGCGGTAAAGTTGATATGGGTAACTTCCTCTCTGCAAAAGCAGATGATGATTTGCATGTCACCATCACGCTAAAAGCACCACAAAGTACTTTCGTAAACGTGCTCGGCTCTTTAGGTATTGTTTCTGCCGATAAGTATGATGAAAAAACCTATGCACAAAAGCCAATTGGTGCAGGTCCTTATCGCATGGTCAGTTTCCAACCGGGTCAGCAATTAATCGTTGAAGCAAACCCTTACTATGCGGGACAGAAAAACGATTTTGAAAAATTGATTTTCGTTTTCCTTGACGAAGATGCGGCTTTTGCTGCTGCGCAAAGTGGACAATTAGGTATTGTGCGTATTCCACCTGCAACGGCTGCAATTGCTAAGAATTTACCAAATACTAAATTGTGGGAAAGACCGAGTGTTGAAAATCGCGGTATTGTTTTCCCAATGGTAAAATCAGGTGAGAAAAACGCCCAAGGCTATGATATTGGTAATGATATCACCGCTGATATCGCTATTCGTAAAGCTATTAACTACGCGCTAGATCGTAAGTTGCTTTCAGAGCAAGTGCTTGATGGTTATGCCGTTCCTGCATATACCGGCGTAAAAGGTTTACCTTGGGATCAAACTGATGCTGCTTTCAAAGATGGTGATGTTGTAAAAGCAAAACAAATTCTTGAAGATGCAGGCTGGAAGCTGAATAAAAACGGTATTCGTGAAAAAGACGGTTTAGAAGCAAAACTCACTTTATGGTATACCAGCGGTGATGCAACACGTCGTGATTTAGCTGAGTCAATTCGTGCGTTAGTGCAACCTCTTGGCATTCAAATGGATCTTAAATCAGGAAGTTGGGATACAGTAGAGCGCTATATGCACTCAAATCCAACTTTATTTGGTTGGGGTAGCCTTGATCCGATGGAGTTATATCATCACTACAGCGCTAATGCTGCGGGTGTTGGTTATTATAATCCAGGCTATTACAAAAATCCTGAAGTCGAAAAACATCTACAAGCCGCACTTGATGCGCATACATGGCAAGAAGCCGTTCCTCATTGGAAAGCGGTAGAGTGGGATGGTAAAAACGGTGCTGGTGTAAAAGGTGATGCCGCTTGGGCTTGGCTGATGAATGTGCAACACACTTACCTAACTAATCCTTGTGTTGATTTGGGTACAGGAACTCCTGAAATCCATGGTTCATGGTCATTATTAAATAGCGTAGATACTTGGAAGTGGACTTGTCAGTAATACGTCAAAGTGCAGGTTTTTTCCTGCGATTACTCTGCCTGCTGTTGGTGACAACAGCAGGTGTTTTTATTTTATTAAGTTTTTCGCCAATCGATCCCATTAAGGCTTATATCGGTAGTGATTTACTGAATGTTCCTCCTGAACAATATCCTTTAATTGCAGCGCGTTGGGGAATTGACCAACCTTTATGGATGCGATTTTGGCTTTGGTTTAGCCAAATCATTCAAGGGGATTTTGGCTATTCTATGTTGTATAACATGCCTGTTATTGATGTTATTCGTGAACGTGCAGGGCCTTCGTTTATTTTGCTTTTTTCGGCGTGGGTATTTTCTGGTGTTATTGGTGTTGTGATGGGATTAGTCGCGGGTCGATACCTTAATCGCTGGCCAGATAGAATTATCTCTACTTTATCTTATTTATTAGCCGCGTTACCGACGTTCTGGGTAGGGTTACTGCTGTTATCTCTATTTTCTGTCACCTTACATTGGGCGCCAATTTGTTGTGCGTGGCCAATGGGAAGTAGTGCTGAAACAGCAACGTTAAGTCAGCGTTTTTCACATCTTATTTTACCTATGATTGCGCTTGGTTTATTAGGAACAGGGAATATCGCACTGCATACTCGCGCGAAAGTTGCTGAGGTGATGGGCAGTGAATTTATCCATTTTGCTAAAGCTCAAGGTGATAAAGGCTGGGCTATGATGCTATTTCATGTTCTACGTCATGCCATTACACCTGCACTTTGCTTACAGTTTGCATCCATTGGTGAACTGCTCGGTGGCTCTCTCTTAGCAGAGAAAGTATTTGCTTATCCTGGATTAGGACAGGCAACCGTTGATGCGGGGTTACGAGGTGATATTCCTCTGTTAATGGGCATTGTGGTTTTCAGCACTATTTTGATTTTCTTCGGTAATAGCATTTCTAACAGCCTATTACGACGTATTAATAAAGGAATTTTGCGAGACTCATGATTTACGATCCGAACAAGCCATTGTTGCGACTTTTGTTAGTCACCTTCGCGTTAATTGGGTTAGTTGCGTATGGCTTTTCTGTTTCTCATACTGATATCGCAATGGATTTTCTGGCTAGGAATCAAGCCCCATCAGGTCAATATTGGTTTGGGACGGATAACTTAGGTCGTTCATTATGGCTACGTTGCTTTCAAGGCATGTTAAGTAGCTTAAATATTGGTGTCACAAGTGCGGTTGTGAGTGGCACGATTGCGTTGATTTTTGCGGGAATTTCTTCCATTAATCGCTATTGCGATTTTTTTGTAAGAGGTGTTGTTGATGCGCTTTTGGCATTACCTCACTTATTACTGCTTATTCTTATTTGTTTTACCTTAGGTGGTGGACAACAAGGGGTGATTTGGGCGGTGGCATTAACTCACTGGCCTAAGCTTGCGTTAATTTTACGAGGTGAAATTCAGCGTATCCGTGAAGCGGATTATGTGATGTTATCGCGTCGTATTGGCAATTCACCTTTTGAGTGCGTAAAAAAACACTATATTCCAATGCTATTACCTCAGTGGATCGTGGGAACCTTGTTAATGTTCCCTCATGCAGTATTGCATAGCGCAGCGTTAAGTTTCCTCGGTTTTGGTCAGGCTGCGCATGAACCTTCACTCGGTTTATTACTGGCAGATGCACTACGCTATTTGAGTACAGGCTCTTGGTGGATGGTGGTGTTTCCGGGGTTAATTTTGATGTGCTTAGTATTGATTTTCGATCAATTTGCTAAAGCAATGCAACAATTATGGCTAAGAGGGGCAGGATGTTAAGTTTTGAACAGCTTTCCATTGATATCGCACAGTTTCGTTGGTTAGGAAAACGAAATTGGCAGCCGTTGCTAAAATCAATCTCATTGGATATTAAACCCGGAAAGATGCTGGCATTAGTGGGCGGCAGTGGTGAAGGTAAAAGTCTGTTATTACAAAGTGCGCTAGGGCTTTTGCCTGCCAATATGCGAGTTCGTGGCGCGATTAAACTGAATGGGCATACATTAAGTGAACGAGAGCTTATTGCTTATCGTGGGAATACTTTTTGTTATATTCCTCAAGGTGTCAGCGCGCTCAATCCGTTGATCTGTATCGGTGATCAATTAAGTCGCTCTGCTCGTTTAAGCGGTGCGGATGTTACGTCTGATGATATCGTGCAACAACTCGGTCTTTATCATCTTTCAGGCTCCTTGGTAAAAACATATCCAGCAAAACTGTCTGGTGGAATGGCGAAACGCGTATTAGCCTGTAATGCAACGCTTTCTAATGCACAATATATTCTGGCTGATGAAATCACCTCGTGGCTTGATGATGAACATGCGTGTTTGTTATTAGGGCATTTAAGAGCGTTATGCAATCAAGGTAAATCAGTGCTTTGGGTTACACATGATTTAGCTTTAGCGGCACGGTTTGCGGATACAATAGCGGTACTTAATCAAGGTGAGGTTAACGAAATTATTCCTGCTAATGTGCTAAATCGCCATGAAGGTAGTGATAGGTTGAAGACACTCTGGAGTGCATTACCTGAACAACAATTTATAAATACAAAAGAAACATCACTTAATCCATTATAATATTGTGCCCTTAAGTCTTATTTTTATACATTTCATCTGTTATTTCTGGAGTTATCTTTATGCCACTTTTAGAGTTAAAACAATTATCTGTGGAGCAAGCAGGTAAGGTGTTATGGCAAGATCTCTCCTTTTCGTTAAATGCGGGAGAGCGACTCGGTATTTCAGCGCCAAGTGGCACAGGAAAAACAACCTTAGGTCGCGTTTTAGCACAGTGGCAAGCACCCACTCACGGTTCAATTCTTGTTAATGGCAACCCATTGCCTAAAAAGGGTTATTGTCCCATTCAATTAGTTCCTCAACATCCTGATAAGTGTTTTAACCCTTTTCGAACAACAGGCGAAAGTGTGCGTGATGCTTGGTCGCCAGATAAACATTGGCTGGAAAAATTACGAATAAAGCCAGAGTGGTTAACGCGTAGACCTAATGAATTATCAGGAGGAGAGCTGGCGCGTATTGCCTTATTAAGGGCGCTTGATCCTCGCACTCAAATATTGATCGCAGATGAGGTAACGGCACAATTGGATGCTCAAATTCAAGCTGAAATTTGGAAAGTGTTAATTGATGAAAGCCAAAAACGCCCCTTAAGCTTGATTATTTTTAGCCACAATAAAGCGCTTCTTGAGAAGGTTTCGACGAAGGTGTGGTGGGTTGATACGGGAAAAAGTGTTTCTACTATTAAAAATAACGGGCTATCTTAATCCGTTAGTGAAAAAAATGGCTTCCTATATTTTTATAGGAAGCCGAATATTACTGCTAAACGTAACAATATGGAATTAGAAACGATAGGCGTAGTTAATACCAAATTGCATATCGTGATTGCGATACGTGGTCATTTCCCAATTTGCTTTAGTACCAATAGATGAGTGTTTATCCACTTGATATGTTAATCCAATATGCGCAAATGGACGTTGTGTTAACTGCTTTTTATTTTCTGTGTAATCAATTTTTTGCTGACCTAAATAGTCAATATGGCTACCGAAATCACCTTGATGATGTGATAAATCCCATAAGAAGCCCGCTTTAGTATTCAATATGAAGGATGAACCCAATAAATGATCCATGCCTAATCCTATTTTTGCTAACAATGAGTGTGCGTTAAGCGGATCATAGTGTACGGCAAATTGCGCATTTTGAGTTTCACTATAAGCTGAACGTGAGATTTGATTAAAAGTAAGCCCAGCAAAGGGTGTCAGTAATAAATCATCGTTTATTGAATAAGGGAAGTAACCTTGTAACTCAATGTGATAACCAGAAATTTTAGCATTACCTTTACCCGCTTCAGTATCTTCTAATATTTGTCTTTCGATAGAAACTTTTCGATTTAAATAAGCCCCTTTTAATGACAGATGTAATGCATCGCTATTTAATTCTGCATTGAGTGATGGCATTAAATCTAGGCTAAAACCAATTAAAGGTAATGCATAACCTTGATATTGATATCCTTTTGGCAATGAGGAATAGACATCAGTATCAATGGCAAGTCCGACAACGAATGGAATCGCGTTGATATCAAAACGATAAGCGCCACTTAATCCCGTTTGTGTTGCATTGGCTTTATTTACGTTTTGGTAGTGTGCAAAGCCACTAATACAGGCTTTTTCAGTACCCACAGAACAAGTTGCTGAAGCTAAATGGCGCAGTTGTCCTTGTTGCATATCCATAAATTTATAGTCGTTTTCAGCCATTAATAGCATTGATTTATAAGTGTTTTCAATATCGATAGGTTTGCTGGCAATAATTGATGGCTCAATTTTTTCTTGCTCTTTGGCTAAGCGCTCTTGCTCAGCTTTGGCTTTATCGGCTTGTTCTTTGGCTAGGCGGTCTTGTTCGGCTTTAGCATCTGCACGCTCTTTGTCTAAGCGCTCTTGTTCGGCTTTAGCATCTGCACGCTCTTTGGCTAGGCGCTCTTGTTCTGCTTTGGCATCTGCACGCTCTTTGTCGAGTCGGTCTTGTTCAGCTTTGGCATCAGCTTGCTCTTTAGCTAGGCGCTCTTGTTCCGCTTTAGCATCTACAATTTTTTGTTTTTCAGCATTAAAATATTTATTACTGATTTGATCGTTTTTCCAAATAACTTGACGCCAATTATTGTGTTCATCAGTTGCTAAACCATAAATCATTCTCCCGTCATCAGTAATGGCATGTGCTTCAGAATCTTTACCATTATTGAGTGTTCCTAAATCGTACATTGTATTATTGAAATGAACAAAACCATGGCGATGAAAAATGATATAGGCTGCTGGTCCGTTAATTTTCTTTCCCTCTGACCTCTTTTGTTCAATGGAATCGTAATTATAATCGTCAGTTTCAGACCACCCTACAATATATTTACCATCAGCTGAAATATCAGTAGCTCTTGCATTTCTAAATGCTTTTTCGTTATGGTTATTGGAGAGATTGCCAATATTAATAAGTTTATTCTCTGATAAGTTATAGCGTATAGCTTGACTAAAGAGTGAAGAAGAACCTTTTCTACCTATCCTATAATTATCGAGCCAAACTTCTGCCCATCCAACACTGTTGTTTCCATCTACAGAAATAGCCGTAAGTTTGGAAGAGCCAAAGTCAGAATGAGTAATCTCATGTATTGGTCCTTCTTTTGTAGTAATAAAAGCAACTTTAGGATAATCAGCTGACTTTAGTTTATTAAAAGAAAGATTTCGATTGAGTTGACCAATAAATACTTGGCCATTATCACTAATTTTTTGAATATCAAGACCTCTTCCTTTAACTTCATCGAAAAATGGATATTCAGTTATTGATGAAAGTAGGATATCTTTTTCTGGGTGATTGGCTAAATATTTATTAATATTACTTTTTGTTAATTCGAATTCTTCTTTTTTATTTATATCATATAAGTATGGCTTATCTTTGGCTCCAAATATTGGCTTGCTTTTTTTATATAAAATAAAGTTACCATCTTTAGTAAGATGTTTAATTTTTACATTCCGGTCTAAAAGGATAAATGTATTCTTTCTTCTATTATAGACAAATCCATTACATTGACTATCGTTAAAATCATTATAATTATAATCTAGGCAATTATCGTGTGTTCGATGATTAATCTTATTAGATTCAACCTGTTCATCAAATATAGATTTAGAGTTTTCTTTCGCATAACCAATAATAACTTCACCATCGTCAGATATTTTTTCCAAAAAAAGGGTATCTAACCTCTTATCAGTTTCTTTATTTATTTTATTATGAACCTCCCCACCATCTTTGTTAATAAATAATTCGTTAGGTAGAAAATCTTCATTAAAAAAAGACGACATTTTTCTAATGTCATAACCAATTATATCGTCTACTTGCTTGTTTTCATTATCCGCTATTTTATTATATAATGAACGTGTTTCCAGATTTATAGCTGTATATACGTATACGCTTCCGAATGGAGTAAATAATAATTGTTGGTTATAATTACTTTTATCTAAAATTTTACCATGACGATGTTTAATGTATTCATATTTTTTATCTTTAAATTCGTAATATTGACTTGCATTATCGGAAATACTAAAGGGTTTATAAATTGAATGTCCTATATCTTTTATCTTATAATCACCATGGGAATTAATAGGGTATATATATGTGGAACACAATATTAATAATATTGATTTATGTTTTATTTTCATTGCAGGAGTCCATTAAATAATTTTTCTACAGGAGGTTAACTTCTGCATTAATTAAAGTCAATTGGATAAAATGAAATGAATTTAATATACAATAATAAAGAGTGGACTGTTATTATGAGTAAATATTGGGTGTTTTAATTAAATTAATTCCTTTCGAATTTAGTTTTTTCTGTAATAAATAAATATCATCTTTATTGGCCGAATGCCACATGCTAGCAACTCCATATACACCATGCTGATGAAAAGCATTAATTCTGACTAATACTGATTCACCAAGCGAATTAATAAACTGGGAAAGTAATTCAATATTTTCTAAATAGTCTGTTTTTTCTGGAATATATAAAAGGCGTAATTCTGTAAGTAAATTATTATTAGCTAACCATTTGATTGATTCTTTAATACGCTGATTTCCTCGCCCCGTTAAATCAATATGTGCCTTTTCATTCCAGCTTTTTAAATCGATCATTGCGCCATCCATATAAGGGGCTATTTTTTGCCAACCATTAATAGAAAGTGTGCCATTACTGTCGATTAAACAGGTGAGATGTTTAAGATCAGGAGCTTCTTTGACTGCTTTAAAATAATTAATTAAAAAAGGAAGTTGTAATGTCGATTCACCACCACTGACAGTAATACCATTAATAAAAGCGGCATATTTACGTGTGATCGCTATTAATTCATCGACTGTATAAGTTAATGTCATCGGGCTTGATTGGCGAGGACATTGCTGAATACAGGTGTCGCATTGTTCACAACTGGCACTGTTCCAACTTATAACACCATTTTGTAATGAAAGGGCTTGTTGAGGGCAAGTGGGAATACAGTCACCACAATTGTCACAGATCCCCATGGTGTAGGGGTTGTGACAATTTTTGCAACGCAGATTGCATCCTTGTAGGAAGATGGCCAGGCGATTACCTGGACCATCAACACAAGAGAAGGGCAGTATTTTATTTATCGAAACGCATCTGCTGTTCATGACTAATCACTCGAGGCTTACGTTCAGCAATATGGCAATTTGCAGTGGCTTCATCACCTAACCAAGTGGTATTAAGACGAGAGCCTTCTTCTTTGTATTTTTTCAAATCAGATAAACGCACCATATAACCTGTAACACGGACTAAATCATTCCCCCCCACATTGGCGGTAAATTCTCTTAATCCAGAAGCAAATGCTCCTAAACAGAGTTGCATTAACGCATCAGGATTTTGTTTGATGGTTTCATCAACCGTTAAGATATCGCTGATCCCTGACGTATAAAACTGATGATGAGGTGCAACAGTCATTAAATGCGTGACCGGATCAGGCTCTGTGCCATAAGGAATACGTGTTGCGGGTGTAGTGCCAATATCTGAGCTAATACCCGATTGAGCGTGTAACATGGCACGCTGTTTCCAGCCATATTTTACAGGGGTATCCGCGACAAATTGCGCGAGTTTTTCACTGATAATATAGCTAAGTTTATTGGCTGACTCATTCTCACCATAGGCGACTTGTTTGCCTTCTTTTTCAAGTAATAGCGCAACGGCTTCTGCCATACCGTAAATACCAAACATTGGCGCAAAACGATCAGGTGAGATCAAACCTTCTTCTACTAAGAAGCTCTGTTCAAAGAAATTGGATTTTTCATAGAGAAATTCGCAACGGGCATCAATGATCTCGATTTGTTTTTGCATATAAAACGGTAAAACATGCGTCAGAAAATCTTGGCTATCTTGGCTACGTTTAGCGACTTCTTTAAGGTTAATTCGTACTAAAGTGCTGCCACCACCACTTTGTGGCAGTGAGTTATAACAACTGACAATGCCATATTCATCTTTTCCAAATACCGCATCTTGCAAAGTCCCATTAGCGATATGAGGCTTACTGCTGTGACAAATATTGGTGATCGCCTGATGCAATAAATCAGACGGTGTCGCATTCGCATCATAAATAAAGGTAAGGTTAGGCGCGACTTGTTGAAGTTCTACATCTACTTTGAGGATCAAGCGCGTGATGATGGAGTCTTCAGGGCCAATATTCGCATGCATAAACGCATCGGGTAATGTTCTATCAAGATAGCGCCAGAAACGTTTTAATTTAGGGTAAAGTTGCGCTTCGGTCAGTTCGCCTACATAAGGTAATAAGATTTTATCGATACGACCTAAATACACCGGCATAGAGGTGACTGAAGGCACATGATGATAAAGAATAGTGAGCATATTCAGTGCATCATCAAAATCTTGTGCAGGTTCTAGCTCTAAATAGCGAGAGCCATGTGCTAAGAATTTCGCATAATCGGGTAAAACATAACGTGGTTTATAAGGGGCATGACCTTCATACATATCACAAATAACCCGTTCATTAAGCGCTTTAGCGGCATCCTCAGGAAGCGACGGATAAGGCAACATGTTTTCCGCTTCTAATGCGAGAAAATGACGTTTTTGTTCAGGGGAAAGGGTTGGATTTTCTACGATTTGTTGACAACGTTGGATAACAGATTGTTCAGTCATAACCACCTCAGCGCTCAAAGAGCCAGAAAAAGATTTAAAACTTATCTTTTTAGGTTAATGACTTGATTAAAATTTACCGTGACTTTAAACAAAACCCCTTTAAAGATTAAGGTAATAGCACAAAAATACGCATAAATTAGATATATCTAAATAATAGTAGTGAAAAAGTGAGTTTAGCTAATGAGTGACTAAACTCACTGAATGATAAACTAAAAGAATAAGACGTTATGTTTTACTTGTTTCATTTTCTGTGTCGCTATTTTTCTCTTTAACACCCTCTTTTGATCCCTCTTCTTCATTATTTTCGTTTTCTTCCATTTCCTCTTTTTCAGTACGAGGCGGTAAATTGGCTGTTAATAAATAAGGAGACTGTTGCCAATGAACGGGCGTTAGTTGAAGAAGGTTATGAGAAAGCAAAAAGCCAATCGCCAGTGCAACTAATAACATCACTCGCAATAAATTAGTGGTGTTATCGACCTGACTTGATTCAGTGACCAGTTGATGAGTATCCAGTGTGAGCCTTAAAAAACCTTTGGGTTTATCTTTGCCCGGCACAGGCACAACAAGTTGGTGATTAAAAGAACCGCCACTTTTTTGCCCTTCTAAAGCTAATCGCTCTTTAACAGTGACATTTTCACCACTATGCGCTATTTGTGTACCATCTTCTAGATAAAGACTGGCATCAAGCACCCGACTATCATGGGTCAGATGATTTAAATTAGCCATAATGAGGGGATTTACGTTATCTTTGCTACTGCCATCTATATAAGTGGATAAAGAGAACGCAACTTGTTCTGCCAGCGTTTTCGCAAGCTCTTCAAACTGAGTAATGCGGGCGTGCTGATTGGCACGGCTAAAATAAGACGCGCCTTGCATAAGAAATGCCAATAGTGCGATACAGATCAGTATAATCGCCGTTTTTTGTAGTTTGAATTTTAGTTTGTCTTTAAGCATGTTCATCCTTTTGCGTAAGCAAGTATGTGCATGTTGCCAGATGAGCCAGAGATAGAATAGGCTGAATAACGATTATTTTGTTCAGACAGGGGAAAACAGGAGAATAAGTATGTCAAATAGTCTGACCTATTGCTATTTACCGGATGAAATCCGTAAATGGCCAGGTCTGCCGTTATCACTCAGTGGTGAAGAGGTAATGCCACTGGATTATCGTGCTGGTGATAGCGGATGGTTACTGTATGGACGAGAACTCGATAAAAAAAGAATTAGTGAGTTCCAACATAAATTAGGCGTGGCAATCGTAGTGGTTTCTTCATGGCGTATTGATGATTATCAAGTGGTGCGTATTGCCGGTAGTTTAACCCGTCGAATTCGCCGTTTATCTGATGAATGTGGCTTAGATGTCGTTCCTCTAGGTGAAATTCCTCGTTTGCGTTCTCCTGGGCTTCTAGTGATGGATATGGACTCCACAGCTATTCAGATTGAGTGCATTGATGAAATTGCAAAACTGGCAGGTGTAGGAGATAAAGTTGCAGCAATAACAGAACGCGCGATGCAAGGCGAAATGGATTTTAGTGAAAGCTTAAAACTCCGCGTTGCTGAACTTAAAGGTGCGGATGCATCTATTTTGCAAAAAGTAATGGATGATTTACCACTAATGCCAGGATTAACGAGCCTAGTGCGTAAACTTCAAGCAATGGACTGGCATATTGCGATTGCTTCTGGTGGCTTTACGTACTTTGCCGATAATTTAAAACAAAAATTACGCTTAGTGGCTGCTGTTGCTAACCATCTTGAAATTAAAGATGGCAAACTAACGGGTAAAGTTAAAGGCACAATTGTCGATGCGAAGTACAAAGCGCAAGTGTTAGCGCGTTTAGCGAAAGATTTAGAGATCCCAATGGAGCAAACAATTGCCATTGGTGATGGTGCAAACGATCTTAAAATGTTGAGAAAAGCAGGGCTTGGTATTGCTTATCATGCAAAGCCTAAAGTGTATGCTCAGGCGAAAGTCGCTATACGCCATGCGGATCTAATGGGCGTATTGTGCATTTTAAGTGGTGGTTTAAAACACGAAGAGCGCTAAGCGCGTTTTTCTAAAATCGTTATTGTTGGGAGAGAAGTGTGGCAAAAGCAGCAAAAAGAGCCTTTGTATGTAATGAATGTGGTGCAGATTATCCTCGTTGGCAAGGACAATGTTCGGCCTGTCATGCGTGGAATACAATTACAGAAGTGCGCCTTGCTGCCGCCCCTTCTTCCCGTAATGATCGCTTTAGTGGATTTGCGGGTGATGCAAAAGGTGTCAGCCGAGTTCAAAAGCTCTCTGAAATTAGCCTTGAAGCCTTACCGCGTTTCTCAACGGGCTTTAAAGAGTTTGACCGTGTATTAGGTGGTGGTGTAGTACCCGGAAGTGCCATTTTAATCGGGGGAAGCCCCGGCGCAGGTAAAAGTACCTTATTGCTGCAAACCATGTGCCGTTTAGCCACAGAAATGAAAACACTATATGTTACGGGTGAAGAGTCACTCCAACAGGTTGCTATGCGTGCGCATCGATTAGGTTTACCGACCGCAGAACTGAATATGTTGTCAGAAACCAGTATTGAACAAATTTGTTTAATTGCCTCACAAGAACAGCCTAAATTAATGGTGATTGACTCTATTCAAGTGATGCATATGGCAGATATTCAATCTTCACCGGGTAGTGTTGCTCAAGTGCGAGAAACCGCGGCTTATTTAACGCGTTTTGCTAAAACCAATGATGTTGCCATTATTATGGTAGGCCATGTGACAAAAGATGGCACATTGGCTGGGCCGAAAGTATTGGAACACTGTATTGACTGTTCTGTTATGTTGGATGGTGAAACGGACTCTCGTTTTCGTACTTTACGCAGCCATAAAAACCGTTTTGGCGCTGTTAATGAGTTAGGTGTGTTTGCGATGACAGAGCAGGGATTACGAGAAGTGAGTAATCCCTCAGCTATCTTTTTAAGTCGAGGCGATGAAATCACATCAGGCAGCTCTGTTATGGTTGTGTGGGAAGGTACAAGACCTTTGCTGGTGGAGATACAAGCGTTAGTTGACCACTCGATGTTGTCCAATCCTCGCCGTGTCGCCGTGGGATTAGAGCAAAATCGTCTTGCTATTCTACTTGCTGTTTTACATCGGCATGGTGGATTACAAATGTCTGATCAAGACGTTTTTGTTAATGTGGTTGGCGGGGTAAAAGTTACGGAAACCAGCGCAGACTTAGCCTTGTTATTATCATTAGTATCGAGTTTTCGTAATCGTCCTTTACCGCGTGATTTAGTGATATTTGGTGAAGTAGGGCTTGCTGGAGAAATTCGACCTGTACCTAGTGGGCAAGAGCGTATTGCAGAAGCAGCAAAACATGGATTTAAACGAGCAATTGTACCTAGCGCAAATATGCCGAAAAAAAATCCCCCTGATATGAAAGTGTATGGTGTGAAAAAGCTGTCAGATGCGTTATCTGTCCTTGATGATTTGGAAGACTTCTAAAGGAGAAAAGTATGGGTTCTTTTGATTATATCAAACAGGCTATCAGAAAAAATGGATATACTTTACAACAAGTTGCTGATGAAAGTGATATGACGAAAGGCTATCTTAGCCAATTGATTAATAATAAAATCAAGAGTCCCAGCGCCCAAAAGATGTCGGCATTACACCAATTTTTAGGGTTAGAATACCCAGTAAAAAAGAAAACTATCGGTGTTATTTTTGGCAAGTTTTATCCGCTTCATACAGGGCATATTTATTTAATTCAACGCGCTTGTAGTCAAGTAGATGAATTACATGTGATCCTCTGTCATGACGATCCTCGTGATAAAAATCTATTTATTAACAGTGCAATGTCACAACAACCGACGGTCAGTGACAGATTGCGTTGGCTATTACAAACCTTTAAATATCAAAAAAATATTCGTATTCATGAGTTTGATGAACACGGTATAGAGCCACAACCCCATGGTTGGGAAATGTGGAGTGAAGGGATCAACATGTTTTTGCGAGAAAAGCAGATAACCCCTGATTTTATCTATACCAGCGAACGAGAAGATGCGGATCAATATAATGCTTTCTTAGGAATTGAAACGGTATTGATTGATCCAGAACGTTCATTTATGAATATCAGTGGCAGTCAAATTCGCCAAGCTCCTTTTAAATATTGGGAATATATCCCCACAGAAGTTAAACCCTTCTTTGTGCGTACCGTAGCTATTTTAGGTGGCGAATCCAGCGGTAAATCCACGTTGGTTAATAAGCTTGCCAATATTTTCAATACCACAAGTGCATGGGAATATGGTCGTGATTATGTCTTTTCTCATTTAGGTGGAGATGAAATGGCATTGCAATATTCCGACTACGATAAAATTGCACTAGGACATGCTCAATATATTGATTTTGCTGTTAAATATGCCAATAAAGTGGCTTTTGTTGATACGGATTTTGTCACAACGCAGGCATTTTGTTTACGTTATGAAGGTAAAGAGCATCCCTTTGTTCAAGCGCTAATTGATGAATACCGTTTCGATTTAGTTATCTTGCTAGAAAACAATACGCCGTGGGTAGCAGATGGCTTGCGCAGTTTAGGCAGTGATAAAGAGAGACGTCGTTTTCAAACCTTACTGATGGAAATGCTTGATAAAAATAACATTGAATATATTAAAATTAATTCCCCAGATTATGACGAACGTTTCTTAAGTTGCGTTGAATTAGTCAGAGAATTATTGATGATGCAATCAAAGCATATTGAGTAAAAACATAATGTAAAAAAACGCCATTAGTGGCGTTTTTTTACATGGAAGGATCAAAATAATCACTTAGTTTCAAACTTTTCTCTTTCTTCTCAAGAATAAATCGTCTGTATTCTTTATTACGGATGACTTATTAGAACAAAATCACTTACCAAAAGATAAAAATACATAAAAACATCTGTCAAATAAGCTATCTACATAATAATGCTATTTTTTTCAATAAGGTGAAAAAGATTACTGAAAATTAATGCGGGGATCTTTATTATAGGTGTTAGGTATAGATTTATCGGTGTGTATTTCTTTTGCCATTAGGTGTGGGGAGTCACACTCTCTATCTTCATTCGCTCAGATGAAGAAGCAGACTATTTTTCGTAAAAGGACAAGATAATGGCGCAACCTTCCCGTGTTTCACTTCATATCAAGAAAACAGTCATTTCGTTAGCGATTGCTGCTTTAGGTTTTACCGTCTCATCAAATGCATTGGCTTACCAAAAAGTTCATCAGCCAGATAATAGTTATCAGCAATATGTTTCTCAGCGTCAAACGGTTGATAGTTTGATCCAAGATGCATTAGATGCCTTTAAGTCACCTGCGCGTGTCTCTGACGCTGGCTTTACGGGAAAACTGCCATCAAATATGGAAATAGTGGCGCAAAAACTGCAACAAGCTTATAAGTTAGAGCCTTATCGCCTCGATTTATTATTTAGTACCGCTAGCGCTTATATCTATAACAATGATGTTTCTCGCGCAATTACGATTTATAAACAGATTTTAGAAGCGGCACCAGATGATATTGATGCGCTAATTTACGTCACTTCATGGACTCGTTTTGAAGGTAAAGACAAAGAGAGCGAAGCCTATTTCAATAAATTGAAATCATTAAACCCAGCAAAAGCAGAAGAAATTAGCCGCTTCTTTGCACAAATTGATCGCGTTAGCAAAATGCCATTAAGCGATAAATTAACCCCTGCGGATTTAGCGAAACTGAAGAAAACCAAAGATAATAACGCGATTGTGACATTGGGTTATGCATTAAATCCTGATGGCACCATGAATAAGATTTTGATAGATCGCTTAAATAAGACCTTAGAAGTGGCTAAACAATTGCCTGAAGCAATGATTGTCGTCACTGGTGGTGTGCCTAAAGCGCATCAAACGGAAGGTAAGTTAATGGCAGATTGGTTGGTGAAAAACGGTATTGCGCCAGAACGTATTTTCCAAGAGAACTATGCGCGTACAACAGTCGAAAATGCGCTATTTAGCCGTTATGCTTTAACCAAACATCATATTAAAACAGCCGTGATTATTAGCTCTGGTAGTCATGTTCGTCGTGCCGACGCAATTTTTACTCTAGCAAGTTGGCAAAGTGGTCCAAGTGATATCACTTACTTAACGGTTGTTGCACCTGATAAGCCATTAGCGGAATTACAAAAAGCCAGTAAATCAGATATACAAGGTATTTATCGTGATGGTTTAAAAGCGCTAGGATTATGGAGTTTCCGCAGTTATCCACTAGAAGAGCGTTAATGGGAACGTTTTAACATTAATTAACTTAGAAAGAAAATCTCCTCAATAACAAAATGATTGAGGAGATTTTTATCATTTTTCATCATTTTTTTTAATATTAAACAACGATAAAGCATTCCTTCAATATCTTGTTTTTTACTTATGAAAAGTAATATATCGACCGTATTATTTTCTTCATTGAATTCATATAAACAACGAAACTGACTGTTTACATCAATACGTTCACGAATAGCGATCCCTTTGTCTGCCAACATTGCATTATAACGATAACGGGTAGGATCTTGAGAGATAGCATCAATCGTTGAGTCAAAAAGTTGGTCTACAAATATAGCTGCTGTTTCACTATTATTACTGCAACTGAGTTTAAATGATTCTGCATCTTTTAATGACCATAGAGCTGTCTCTGATATTCTAATGTTTACAGGTTTTTTCAAAAGCGCCCCTAATATTAAGTTCGAGATCCACGTAGCTTTCTTTTGACATCTTCAGGAGACATAACTTGTTCATTTGCTATATCTTCTTTCGCCATCATTACCAATTTCAATAGAGCATTTGATTGGCGCTCTTTTTCTCTTTCTTGTAACTCCAATTGTCTTTCTTCGGCTGTTTGTACAAAAAGCTCCGCTTGACCATTTTTTGTAATATAAACACCGCCTTGAAATAACTCTGGATTACCAAGCCCTTCTCGGGCTAGTTTCTGTGACATTGTTATAGACATAATAATTACCTTCATTTAATTGCTATTCATATGCAAGATAGACATAAATAGCGAACTCCTATAATTATTGACTTTATCTTGCTATCACATAGGGAGTGATAATGATTATTTTATTATTTTTTACTACGGTGTCAAATTTATCATAAATTTGTACACCCTTAATTTTTATTGAATTGATAACAATTATCATTACTATTGTTTCTTACGATAGTTTATAACGAGAATAATAAAGTGAGAATTCCTCTGATGATATGTGCATTAATGGCTTCTTTCCCTAGTTTTGCTAATTGTTTATCTGTAACAGAAGGCAAAGAAATAATTGGTCAGTTTGATAACAACAACACGTTGTGTTTTACCTCGCATTTAGAGAGTGAACGTTATGCGGAACTGAATGTGAAAGGGATACAAAATCTACGTTTAGAAACCCCAAATGGCACACATATTCGTAGCTTATTAAAAGATGTTCCTGCTGATGGGCAACAAAAAGTACGCTTTTTATTGCCTAAAACTGCGAGTTATCAATTGATTGCACAAGGTGAGGAGGGAAAACCATGGCAACTCACATTGACAACACAGCCTTATCAGCCATTAGATAAAGATGCCGGTATTGCACCTGTCAGTCCTCGTTTACAAATACTTGCTCATCAATTGAATCAACAAAATATTCAGGCATTTTGGCAACAAGTACGCCACGAAGGTACACCCCTTATTGAGCCTTATGATAAGGATAAAAAGTTAGTAACTTTCTTATGGCAAGGTGCAAAAAAGAATGTCTATTTATTGGGATCACCCGATGGTAATCATGATCCGTTAACCCATTTAGCCAATAGTGATATTTGGTACCGCAGTTATATCGTACCTAACGATACATTAATGCAATATAAATTAGCGCCTGATGTGCCTATCATTGAAAATGCAGAGCCATTCGAACAGCGTCGCGCTATTTTAACTACAGCACAATCTGATCCGTTTAATTCCCAAAATTCTCCAAGTCAATCTGAGGATGTTTATAATCACTTTTCTTTATTGTCATTAGACAGTAACCGTGAATGCCAATTACCCGATATTCTAGATAGAACAATGAAAGGCAAGACAGATATTGTGCGTTTTCACAGCGAGATCTTAAATAATGATCGGGAGATCGCACTTTATCAACCAGCAAGAAAAATGACTGTACCTCGAATTTTAGTGTTATTCGATGGACAAACTTATCGTCGCCAATATGGTATTGATCGGTTTTTTGATAAACAGATCGAAGACGGGAAATTGGCACCGATGATGATCTTATTTGTTGATAGTATTGATAGTGATCGTCGTAGTGTTGAGTTACCGCCAAATCCTGATTTTTACCGTTTCTTGGCCGATGAACTCTTTGTTTGGTTAGAAAAAGAGAAAGGTATTCACGTATCAGGAGAAGAAACGATTGTATCAGGCTCTAGTTATGGCGGGTTAGCCTCTTCATGGGTTGCATTTAATCGTCCTGAGCGCTTTGGTAAAGTGCTGAGTATGTCTGGCTCTTATTGGTGGGCGCCTGAAAATGAAGAGCCAGAATGGCTTATTCGACAATTTGAGCAAGCAGATAAAAAGCCATTACAGTTTTTCTTAGAAGCGGGGTTATTTGAAAGTCGTGGTGATAAAGGGGGGATTTTAAATAATAATCGTCATCTTAAACAGGTTTTAGAGCAAAAAGACTATCCTGTTAAATCACTCGAAATGGCCAGTGGGCATGATTATATCTCTTGGTGTGAAACCCTGTATTTAGGGGCTAAAGCATTAACTCAAGATTAAGATCACGCCTTAGTACCATGTTTTAGTACAGCGCTTTAACAAGATGTTTTAATACAACGGAAGCTTATACACATATTCGCGGTATAAGCTTTTTGTTTGTCATAAGCTTGTCATAAAGTTGTCATCAAAATCACTTTTACTTTTCATTTCTCTGTCATTTAACTGCCGTAAGCTTTTTCTGACTTAAAACATTAACCCTGTTTTTTACTTTAGAGTGCAAGGAAAAAGCTATGTCTCATCGTTACCAACGTTCTATCTTATCCGTTATTGTAACAACGCTATTGGCTGGCGCGAGTTTCTCTTCTTTTGCTGCTCCCGTTGCTGCTGATGCCATTTTAGCTCAAGATCGTGCGGCAAAAGGTAATATCACGGAATTTGGCGGCGCTCGCCGTATGACTCAGGATCAAACTGAGGCATTAAAAGCAGCTTTAAATAACAACCAAGCAAAAAATGTGATCCTCTTTATTGGTGATGGGATGGGGGATTCTGAAATCACCGTTGCGCGTAACTACGCTGAAGGTGCGGGTGGTTTCTTTAAAGGTATCGATGCCTTACCAATGACGGGTCAATACACACACTATTCTTTAGACAGAAAAACCCAAAAGCCTAATTATGTGACAGATTCTGCTGCATCGGCGACAGCATGGGCTTCTGGTGTGAAAACCTATAATGGTGCATTAGGGATTGATGTGTTTGGTAAGGATCATCAAACTATTTTGGAATTAGCGAAAGCCAATGGAAAGGCGACAGGGAACGTGACAACTTCTGAAATTCAAGATGCGACACCTGCAGCACTGTTCTCGCATGTAACAGGACGCAAATGCTATGGCCCTGTTGAAACGTTAGAAAAATGCTCAACCAATGCCTTAGAAAATGGTGGTAGAGGTTCTATCTCTGAGCAACTTTTAGTCACTCGTGCAGATGTAACATTAGGGGGCGGTGCAAAAAGCTTTGCTCAAACTGCAGCAGCAGGTGAATACAAAGGTAAAACACTAGAGCAACAAGCAATTGAGCGTGGTTATCAAATCGTGAAAGATGCAAAATCATTAGATGCGATTTCGCTTGCGAACCAAGATAAACCCGTACTAGGTTTGTTCCACGAAGGCAATATGGATGTAGCATGGGAAGGTCCAAAAGCCACGTATCATGGTAATTTGAATAATCCACCTTTAGAGTGCAAACCTAACGCCAAGCTCGATCCAAATGCGCCAACACTGGCACAAATGACTAAAAAAGCGATCGACTTACTGAAAACCAATGAAAATGGTTTCTTCTTACAAGTTGAAAGCGCCTCTATCGATAAGCAAGATCATAATGCTAACCCTTGTGGTCAAATTGGTGAAACTGTTGCACTAGATGAAGCCGTACAAATCGGCTTAGATTTTGCAAAACAAAACGGTGATACGCTGATTATCGTGACTGCTGATCATGCCCATTCAAGCCAAATTATTGAAGCTGATGTGAAATCCAGTGGGTTAACACAAGCACTTATCACCAAAGATGGTGCAGTTATGGTGGTGAATTACGGTAACTCAGAAGAAGAGTCACAAGAGCATACTGGGGCGCAATTGCGGGTTGCCGCTTATGGTCCACATGCTGCGAATGTGGTTGGATTAACTGACCAAACAGACTTGTTTTTCACCATGCGTGATGCAATGGGTCTGAAGTAATTCCAAGTTGAATTTATAGTCTGTCTGAACTTGTAGTCGAATTGCCTTACTAAATTGTTATATTTTTGCGCGACTTAGAGAGATACCCTCTGGTCGCGTTTTTTTATTAAGAATGGAGCCTATCTAAAATAAAATGATAATAAATCAATAGGTTATTTACAGGCTGATTTTGAAAGTTACACATTCTCTGCTATAATTAACAGAATTTACAAATTAATCTATGTAATATTCTCACTTCTCCATTGATTATTGTACTTAAGTTGCAATATCTTTTTGTCTAATAACACTTTACGTTATTAAGGCATTACCCGTAAAAAATCTTTTCTCAGATAGATTATCTGCTCGTGGTCTTTCTCTTTTTTATGAGATTGAAGGAGAACAGAGTCAAACAAACAACGATAAGAATAAGGTTATTTTTTTATGCTGACACTGCTTCATTTACTCTCATCTGTCGCGCTTCTTGTCTGGGGAACTCATATTGTTCGTACTGGCATTATGCGTGTCTTCGGCTCTGATTTGCGCCGAATTTTAGGTAAAAGTATTAATAAAAAATCCAATGCTTTTCTTGCGGGTGTTGGTGTCACTGCATTAGTCCAAAGTAGTAATGCGACGGCGCTTTTAGTGATCTCTTTTGTGACACAAGGGTTGATTTCGATCACACCGGCACTTGTTATTATGCTAGGGGCAGATGTGGGTACTGCACTGATGGCGCGTGTGCTGACGTTTGATCTTTCTTGGTTATCGCCACTGCTTATCCTTATTGGTGTTATTTCTTTTTTAAGCCGTAAAAAAGAGCGAGTAGGGCAACTAGGGCGTGTAGGTATTGGTCTTGGTTTGATTTTGTTGGCTTTACAACTCATTGTGACATCGGCAGAACCCATTATGCACGCAAGTGCAGTCCAAGCTATTTTTACTTCTCTTAGTGGCGATACTATTTTAGCGTTATTGGTGGGTGCGCTCTTTGCAATGGTGAGTTACTCAAGCCTTGCGGCCGTGTTGTTAACTGCGACATTAAGTGCAACAGGATTAATGCCATTGTATATCAGCCTCTCCATTGTAATTGGCTCTAATATTGGTAGTGGTTTGCTGGCATTAATCAGTAGTCGAGGACAAAGCGTTGCCTCTCGACAAGTTGTGTTGGGGAGTTTGTTTTTTAAACTGATTGGTGCATTGATTGTTTTACCATGGATAACCTATCTTGCTTCTGAAATACAAAAATATGGATTTTCACCGGCTGAAATCGTTATCTATTTTCATGTTATTTATAATCTTGCTCGCTGTATTTTGATGATCCCTTTTGTCGGCATAATGGCGAAATTATGTCAGCGGCTCATTCCTGAATTACCGACTACGGGATCTGAAATGGCACCGCGTTATTTAGATCAATCTGCTATTGATACGCCTTCATTGGCAATTGCTAATGCGGTTAGAGAATCGCTACGATTAGGTGATGTGATAGAACAAATGCTGCAACGTTTTACTGCGTTAATGGAAGGCGATCGTCTGCAAAAAAGGGAAATTAGCCAGTTAGAAGAAGAGGTTGAATTACTCCACAGCAGCATTAAATTGTATATGGCACAAATTCAACAGCATGATCTAGGAACTGAAGATTCCCGGCGTTGGGCTGAAATTATTGATACCGCGATGAATTTACAACAATCTTCCGCTATCATTGCGCGTATGTCGGCTGAAGTGGTGAGTAAAGGTTTAAATCACCACTTATTTTTATCGGAGGAAGGGCGTCGTGAATTACAGACACTCCTTGAGCGTCTGCAAAGTAATCTGAATCTGGCGATGTCGGTATTTGTTTCCGGCAACATGGAACATGCTCGTAAATTGCGTCGAGCAAAACATCGTTTCCGTTTACTCAACCAGCGTTACTCGTTTGCACATGTAGAACGTCTTCATTTGCATAATATGCAAAGCATTGAAACCAGTTCACTGCATACTAGTTTGCTTGGTGATATGAAACGGTTGAATTCCTTGTTCTGTGCTGTGGCTTATCACGCACTAGAACGAAGTGAATCATCATCAGAACAGGTTAATCTTTAATAATGAAATACACTATTCGTCAATTAACACGAAATGAAATTCCACAAGTATGGGCAATTGATAGAACCGAGCTTATTGAAAAGCTATATGTCTTAAAAGAAGGAATGTTGATTTTATCAGAGCAACGCTTTGATATGAAAGGTTGGCCAGAAGGTGAAGCAGAGCATTACACACCTGTTTTACTTGAAAGTTTTGATCGAGGTGCCGCTTTCTGGGGTGTTTTTAAACAAGATCAGTTGGTCGCAGCGGCAAGTGTTGATCCACAAAAACGAGGTCAAAATAACGCTTTACTTCAACTTTCTTTTTTACACGTTAGCCACCAGCAACGTGGGCAAGGTTTAGCGCGAATACTATTTGATTATTGTGTGGAATATGCGAAGAAAAAAGGGGCTGGTGGGTTATATATCTCATCAACACCTTCTGAAAATAGCGTGAATTTTTATCAGCATTTAGGGTGTCGTTTAATTGATATTCCTGATCCTGAACTTTATGAAAGAGAGCCTGAAGATATTCATTTAGTCTTTCATTTTATCGAGACAAATAACACTTAATTTTGTTTATTGACTACGATAACAACATAATAAAATGCAATGCCTTATCGTGAAAATGATAAGGCATTTTTTATGTACCATACTAAAAAATAGACATAACCATTTAAAAAATAAGGATATAAGGTAAGTTTTTTTTCTTTATATAAGTTGATTTAGCATGGTGGTTATATAATAATGAAAATCATTATCATTAATGGTGGGTTATTATGGCTAAACCAACGCGCTTATCTCCAGTTACGTCTTGGACATCTCGTATTAGTTTATGGGAAATGTTGGCTATTTCTTCCTTACTAACGGTGATTATGCATTCTATTGCAGGAACGGCTGCATTTACGCTGGTTTTAGTCGTTTCAATGCTGTTATCAACATTTATGTTATTCCACAAAAAATTACAAATGTGGGTAATGATCCCCGCAGGCGTTGTATTAACCTATAGTTTGATGACACTTTTAGTCGCGTATTACGGATAGAGAAAAGAATATTCAGCGTGTAATCGAATGGGTGTTATTACAGAAAAAAAAGAAGGGTTATTGAGTGGTGCGAAGAGGGGGACTTGAACCCCCACGTCCGTAAGAACACTAACACCTGAAGCTAGCGCGTCTACCAATTCCGCCATCCTCGCAGTCTTACTCAATTAATTTTACATACATTGTCTGTTTGGTGCGAAAGGGGGGACTTGAACCCCCACGTCCGTAAGGACACTAACACCTGAAGCTAGCGCGTCTACCAATTCCGCCACTCTCGCATTCAGACAGGAAGCGAATTCTATGCCTTTTATTTTTGGCGTCAATTATTTTTTATCAATAAATTACCTTGGAGATGAAAAATAAAACGCCTTGGAGCATTACTTAAAATCAGTCCAAAAATAAAGCCCTGTTATAAAATAACAGGGCTTGTGATTACTCTTTTTTAGTTGCTTGGTAAACTTTGAATTTACTTGTAGATGCAAGCACTTCATGAGAGCCGAATACCTGATCCAGTATATCTGGATAAGGGATAAATGCATTCGCTACAATGCGTAATTTACCGCCTCTTTTTAGATAATTTGGTGCAAGGCGAATAATATCTTCAGCCGCTTCATAGCTTGTACCTAAACCATCATGGAAAGGTGGGTTTGAGATTATCCAATCATAAGTTTCTTCAACCGCTGAATAGACATTACTCGCAATCACTCGCCCTTCTAACTCATTCACGTTTAAGGTGGCGATACTCGAAGAAATTGCCGCAGCATTCACATCACACAGTGTCAGTTTCAACATTGGGTTTTTCTTACCAAGTACAGTAGCAATAACACCACAACCACATGCCATATCCAGTAAATCCCCTACCATTGCATCATCAAAAGTAGAGAGTAATAAACGGCTACCTTCATCTAATGCATTTTGGCTAAAGACACCCGGTAATGCCATTACAGTAAGATCGTCATGGCGATAAGTTTGCCACCAGTTATTACGGTCAAACAGTGTTTGATATGTTTGAGTGCCAAAAAATAAGCTACAACGGCGTGCTGAATCTATTTTTTTAAGTTTAGCGATGCCGTTCATTAATTCTGTGGCACTTTTAACACCGCTACGGTTTTCACCGACGATAAAGATTTCAGTACCCACTTGTAAGTTAGAGCAAAGGCTACGCAGTTGGAAAGTGGCTTCGTTTTTATTTTTAGGCCAAAAATAGATCAAGGTATTGCAATATTTAACAAAGGATTGATCAGCAACTAAACCAAAGAGTGCGTTATCACCCATTGATTTTAGTAATGGTAGCCACTGGTGATATTGGTTGGTATATGCGCGGACACTCTTCGCCTGAATTTGTGCCGCAAAAGTATCTTGAAGATCACCTGCAATAAGTACATGCCTGTCTGCGAAATGATCTAGGTGACGAAGAATAACTTCGCTAGCAGGGGACAGTGAGGACATTATGATTATTACTCCTTAAAAAACATGAGACGCATGATATCAGATATAAAGAAACCGACGCTATTTATTGGCGTAGTTTATGCCCT
>JAEYFY010000148.1 GCA_023454395.1 Pseudomonadota bacterium | reverse complement strand
AAGTACTTGCTGCCAATAAAGTTAAAGTGATTATTCAAGAAAATAATGGCTATACACCAACACCGGCAGTCTCTTTTTCTATTTTGACATACAACGAAGCACATCAAGATATTGCTGATGGTATCGTTATTACTCCATCTCATAATCCACCTGAAGATGGCGGTATTAAATACAATCCATCAAATGGTGGACCTGCTGATACAGATTTAACTTCAGTTATTGAAAAACGTGCCAACGAACTGCTTGAGAACAATTTAGCAGGGATCAAACGTCTTTCTTATGATGAAGCATTAGCCAGTGGTTATATTCAGGCTCAAGACTTAATTATGCCTTATGTCAAAGCGTTAGGTGACGTTGTTGATATGCAAGCAATTAAGAAAGCGGGCTTAAAATTGGGTGTTGATCCACTAGGTGGTTCTGGTATTGAGTACTGGAAACGCATTGGTGAGTATTATGGTCTTGATCTTGAATTAGTTAATGATCAAGTTGATCAGACATTCCGTTTTATGACGCTTGATCACGATGGTGTTATTCGTATGGACTGTTCATCACCATGGGCAATGGAAGGCTTATTACAACTACGTGATAAATTTGATTTAGCCTTTGCTAACGATCCTGATTACGATCGCCATGGTATTGTGACACCTTCTGGTTTAATGAATCCTAACCACTATTTAGCGGCTGCGATTAACTATCTTTTCCGTCATCGTCCGCAATGGGCTAAAGATGTAAAAGTGGGTAAAACACTGGTTTCAAGCGCAATGATTGACCGTGTTGTTGCCGATTTAGGTCGTGAGCTAGTTGAAGTACCTGTTGGCTTTAAATGGTTTGTTCAAGGTTTATTCAGTGGTGAGTTTGGCTTTGGTGGTGAAGAGAGTGCTGGTGCATCTTTCTTACGCTTTAATGGTAAACCATGGTCAACCGATAAAGATGGCATCATTTTATGTCTGTTGGCTGCTGAAATGAAAGCAGTAACAGGTAAAGATCCACAAGAGCATTACAACGAATTAGCGCAGCGTTTTGGTTCACCAAGCTATAACCGTATTCAAGCATCAGCAACCCATGAACAAAAAGCACTGTTATCACGTTTATCACCTGAAATGGTGACTGCAAGCACATTAGCAGGTGATCCAATAACTGCACGTTTAACGCATGCATCAGGTAATGGCGCATCTATTGGTGGCTTAAAAGTGATGACCGATTACGGTTGGTTTGCGGCTCGTCCTTCTGGTACTGAAGAAGCCTATAAGATTTACTGTGAAAGCTTCCGTGGCCCTGAGCATCGTGAATTAATTGAAAAAGAAGCCATTGAAATAGTAAATAATGTTTTTGCTAACAAATAAGTTAGTGCAATAAACTATTTATATAGAATACACTCTACTTAAAAGTAGAGTGTATTTTTTTAATTATTGAATATTTTTAGATCACAGCATTGATATCCATCATTGAGGTTGATTTAGAATTAGAAATAAATTGGATAATCAATACAATGCAAAATAATTATGTTTTACGAAGTGTACGTTACATGCTGGATCTAAGTGATGCACATGTTGTTGAAATCATGAAACTGGCTGATTTCACAGTCACAAAAGAGTTAGTAAATAGTTGGCTGAAAAAAGACGAGGAGCCTGAGTTTGTCGAGTGTGACGATAATGCGATGGGGCATTTTTTAAATGGTCTGATTTTTTATCGTCGTGGCAAAGATGAGAATTTTCCTGCACCTGAAGTTGAAAAGCGTATAACTAATAATATTATCTTAAAAAAACTGCGTGTCGCTTTTGAGCTAAAAGATGTTGATATTCTGAAGATTTATGAACTTGCAGACTTCCGTGTTTCTAAGCCAGAACTTAGTGCAGTATTCCGCAAGCCTGGACATAAAAACTATCGTAACTGTGGCGATCAACTTGTGAGATATTTCCTTAAAGGCTTAACTGAAACCCTACGTGGTAAAGGTAAAACAGTTAAGAAATAAAGTTTAGGGTATTTTAAGATATAAAATTCTCTATTTATTAAATAATACCCCAAAATTGGTTTTCGATTTTGGGGTATTTTTTTATGGTATTAACTGGCGAAAGAATAAATTTACTGCTAATGTTGTATTACTAAGTAATACAATGTAGGAAGGATTTATGGCTCGAGTAACTAGTGTGACTTTGGGTGAACACTTTAATGGCTTTGTTGGTGAAATGATCAACTCAGGACGTTATGGAAATACCTCTGAAGTAATAAGAGACGCTTTACGTATGATGGAAATCAGAGAAAAACGGATCCAAATAGTTCGTAAAATGGTGCTAGATGGTGTGAATTCACCAGAAAGTAAAAATAATATGGATGATATTTTTGCAAGAGCTGAAAAGGATTTAAATGTATAAACTTTCTGAGTTAGCAGAAGAAGATATTTATCAAATTGCGTGTTATACCATACAGCAATTTGGTGTAATTCAGGCAAAGAAATATCATGATGACTTGAAACGGACATTTGAGCTACTTGCTAGCGCACCCTGGATTGGGCGAGAGTGTAGTTGGGTGTGTAATGGTATGAGACGATTGGAGTTTAAAAAACACTCAATCTATTATCTACCAAAGAATAATACCTTATTTATTGCTCGCCTTATTCACCATTCAATAGATGTTGATTCTCTTGATTTTCCTGAATAAATATTTAATTATTCACTGTTCAATATATTGTTCATCATAATACTATTTAGCAGTAAACCTCATTCTCGAATATCTCATATCTCCTCACTGATTTGATTTTTTTCCTTTCTGATAATATATGACAGAAATTATTTATTGCTAACTTAATTAAGTAAAAATATCGATCTCACTTTGTTAACAATTATGTCATTCATGTTTCATTTTTGTTTCTATTCTGAAATTTAATTACATATCAAGCAAAATAAAGGTGATTTTTCGCACGAATTAAGTGGTCTGATCAGTAGTAAAATTTCATCAAATGAGGTAAAATTTCAGTCATCAAATTAATCTCTATACAGGAGAGCACTATGCCAGCTTATAACGAATATACAAAAAAACATGTTTTAGCCCGTCGTACTGGTGCTGTTGCGCTAGGTGTTGTGGCATTTCCTGTTATGATTTTTCACCCTAAACGTGCACAATTTTATAGCTATATACACCGTGTATGGTCTAAAACAAGTGATAAACCCGTTTGGTTGGCAAAATCAGAAGTGGCACTAAATAGTCACAAATAACAGAATATTAGGATAACGCCTGCAAAAGTAGGCGTTATTTTTATCCCTCTTTAAGTACGTTGCCGGTGCTACCTTCTTGTTTTTCCTTATCTGCAAATAATCGTCCATTTTTACGTTACAATAAACAGTAATGAGTCATTTAAACGACGGCCATTAATCTATTGCTATTTATCCTATTGTTATATAAATAGTGGCATTCGTGATAACAGGGAAATAAATGAAATGAAGAATACTGATCTGGAATTAGTGATTAATGAAAAATTAAGCATCGAAAATTTTCAAGATTATGCACCTAATGGACTTCAAGTCGAAGGACGCCCTCATATTCAAAAAATAGTAACGGGTGTAACGGCAAGCCAAGCATTACTTGATGAAGCTGTGCGATTAAACGCTGATGCAATTTTAGTACACCATGGTTACTTTTGGAAAAATGAGCCTGTTGTTATTCGTTCAATGAAGCGCAACCGCTTAAAAACATTACTTTGCAATGACATTAATCTTTTTGGTTATCACTTGCCGTTAGATGCTCATCCAATTTTAGGTAACAATGCTCAATTAGCGTTAAAAATGGGCGTTAAAGTTGAAGGTGAAATATTACCATTAGTGCCTAAAGGTGTGTTCGATTTACCTTTAACCCCTCTTGAATTAAAAGCTCGTTTAGAAAAAGCGTTGCAACGCAATGTATTACATTGTGGTGATAATGCACCGGAAACTATTCGTAATATTGCTTGGTGTACAGGCGGCGGACAGGGCTTTATTCAAGATGCTGCAGAGCAGGGGATGGATGCTTTTGTGACAGGTGAAGTTTCAGAACAGACTATTCATATTGCAAGAGAAATGGGCGTTCATTTTTTCGCAGCGGGACACCATGCGACAGAGCGTTATGGTATTAAAGCATTAGGTGAATGGCTTGCTCAAACTCATCACTTTGATGTGACATTTGTTGATATTGATAATCCAGCATAAGCCTGTTTATTTTTATCTTATAAGCTATCTCTCTAATTAAAGAGAGATAGCTTTTTACTTATTACTACTTATTACTACTTCTTACTCATTAAGCTGAATGGGTAATGGGCTTTGTAATTGTTGCAGATTATCGCATAGCCAAATTAACTGTAATAAAGCCTGAGGATCTCGTGTTGTTAATCTCAGATAACGAGCTAATTGGTCGGCAATTAATGTCATTCCTAAATCGTCAGCAGTATGTTTGCTTATTTCTAACTGCTCTTTTTGCATTTCAGAAAGTAATTCTCTCCCAGTACATGCTTGGGCTTCTAATACGGACAAAATAGGACGGCAAAATTTTTGTGCTAATGTCGGTTCACTGTGATGCATTGCTGTTTGTTGCTTACGTTTAGCCATATATTCTTGAATACGGCTAATAAACTCTGATTGTTTTTTCTTACGCGGAAATTGGTCAAAATCAAGATAAAATAGTTCAATGCCTTTTGTCGTTTTAAGCCAAATGGTCGTTGGCAATAAATCTATATTTAAATCACGTCGAACAGGTTGCACAGTGACTGCGACTATCTCTAATTCTCGCTTAGTGAGATAACGTAATTCTTCCAGATTATTTTGCATTGTTCCTTCCCAGTAAAGACGTAAGAAGGCTGAATTGTCATGATTATCTGAAACATCCCAAATAACGCATTGCTCTATTTCATACCAAATTAATGGCTTATAGCTTTTGATATGTAAGACGAGAGGAGAAAGAAATCCTTCAGGTTGATTAGCAAAATAGTCTGGCAACTCTTGCCAATTGTTGATCCCTAATTCAGTTTGTAGGGTGCGATAATCCGTAATATCAAGAAAATCAGTTTGGTTTTGTGCAAAGCTTTCGCCAATAGTTGCCAGTTTTCCTTCATCAGAAATACGAGGCTCTTGTAATAAAAAAGGGCGACGCATTAATTTATCGGATGTTTGTTTCCATAACGATAAACTATTCCAAACACTATAACGGTTAAACAGAGTATCAAGTTGATTAGGGCGTGCTTGTGTCGCTTGTAAGAGCTGTTTCCCTTCTTTATCCCAGAAGGTAAAAGTTGCGCCTAATGCACCACTTTGTGCCGTCCACCAGTTTGCACCGACAGGAATAAGCGAGAGACTCATTTTTTTATCGTCATATTGACGACGAAGTTGTCCTCGTAACATTTTTAACTGTTCAGGTGTCGCATTGGTCAATTGGAATAGATAAGCTGAAATATGAGCTAACAAGCGCAAGACATTGCTTTCATCCATCGTGAAATGTCTTTCTGCCAATAGTTTGACTTGGGTGCTTAATGTTCGCAAATAAGAGGCTAAACGAGGTAAACCTTCTGCTCGAGCCGACATATTTAATAAGTGCAACTGTGTGGCACTGCTTAAGCTGATATGTGATAGCCCTTGGCGCAATAAATCATAAATAAATTGTTCAACCGTCGTAATTAATGCGGACTCTTCTTCATTGAGAGGGCGCTTTGAAGATTGCACTGTGATTAAATCTTCAGGCCAACCCCATGGTTGAGCATGTTGTTCAAATATTTTAGCCACAATAGCGAGATGGAATGCTTTTTTCTGTGAGTCAGAAAAAGGCGATAACATGCCATCGTAACCACTACCTTGTAAGAAAATAACCGGCTCTTCAACATCAGGGAGTTTAATTTTTAACTGTGTTCCTGTGTCTTCTAAATTTAATGTTGTCGTTTCCCATTGCTCAACTAATTTAATCGCCACACGACAGGCGGGTTTTCCGGCTTTTTTGATTAATGCTTCTGGATCAAGCGCCAATAGCGTGGGTAACAGAGGGGCGATTTCGATAGGTTCAACAATGGCTTCTGAAGATGTTTCACCACTTTTATCGTCATTTGAATTATCAGCACTATTATTGGCTTGTAGCCATAAAACGGCCGCTAAAATGTGTTTACAACACCCTGATGCAGAACAATCACAACTGGCTTGTTGAATACCTGCTTCGTGTAAAACAACATTTTGCCCATCACTACTGAACTGCCCTGTATCAGCATCAGTGAGCGAAACTTTTTCGTTATCAACATCTTTTTTTGCGCGTCTTAATAATCCTGTATTAGCAAATACAGTGAGCGCATCTTCATCGTAATGAAAGTAAACAGTTTGCCAACTCATTGCATGACCTCTGCCAACCATTGTGCGAAATGTTCAGGTGTTAACGCTGCAACTTGCATGCCTCTGTCTGCAAGTTTTTGTGCAATCGCAGAGTCATAAACAGGTTGAGCCTCATCATCAAGAGCCGCAAGCCCTAATAATTTAACTTGTTGGCTATTAAGGCGCTGTGTGCAATCTAATAAGCGATTTAAGGAGCCACCTTCTTCAAAGTCACTAATAAGTGAAATAACCGTGCGTTTAGGATTTTTAACTAAGCTTTCGCAATATTGCATTGCACCTGCAATATCCGTACCGCCCCCTAATTGTACCGTCATTAAAACTTCAACGGGATCGTCTGCTAAGTGCGATAAATCGACAACTTGGGTATCAAAAACCACTAAAGAGACATTAACCGCCGGTAAAGAAGCTAAAATACTGGCGCAAACAGCGGCATACATAATTGAGCTAGACATTGACGCACTTTGGTCAACACAAAGAATGACATCCCACGGAAAATGCTGTTGCATCCGTGAGTTAAAATAAGGTGTTTCAATCACTAAGCGACGATTTTGGGTATCGTAATGTTTTAAGTTTGCAGCGATGGTTGCGCGCCAATCAAAGTTGCGACTGTTAGGCACCAAAGAGCGTCTAAAGCGATTACGACGTCCCGTTAATGATTGGCGAAAGTTATTGCGAATTTGGCGCAAAATATCATCAACCACTTGACGAATAATGGTTTTAACCGCATCTCGCGTTTCTTCACTCATTCGCCCACGTAAGCTTAATAATGTTTTAGCTAACGCTTTTGTTGGCTCCATTGCTTTTAACGTATTGGGATCTTTAAGAAAACTACTGATTTGATAACGCTCAATAGCTTGTGATTGCATTCGTTCAAATGTGCTATTAGGAAATAGCTTACGAGCTTGATTTAGCCAGTTTACCGCAGTAAGTTGCGATGCATCGAGTGATCCATGACGTCCTCGTTCTTGGCGAAGACCTCTGCGTTGATATTCTCGGCGATAGAGAAAGTCGAGCGTGCGTTCCACTTTTAAATCATCAGCATTAAAAGTCGCTTGTCCAAGAGCATCATCAGCATATTGACCTAAAATCAGACGCCAGCGTTTTGCTTGTTTTATTTTATCTTCAGGCATATCGTCATTATGCTGACTCATGAGTCGTATCTCCTTTCTCTATTTTCTTAGTATCAAACCAAGAAATCATGCCTTGTTCCATTATTCGCTGCTGTAACTTTTGATTGAGTTTAGTGGCTTCAAGCATCTGTTTAGCACTAAATTCTGACTGCCACAAAGATAACGCTTGTGTATCTAAACCAATATCATTGGCAATATATTGTGCAAGCTCTGCATTTTGTTTGGGATTAAGTTGGCTAAAGGCAAAACGCAGATCAGGTAAGATCTGAATAAATCGTTCTTCATCCCATTGTTGCAACAAGGTGTTTAAGTGATCGACTAATAACGGTAGGCGGATCACCAGCTCTGGTGCAGTTCGCATCATACCGACGAAATAACCAATGGCATGTTCGGGAGAACTGCCTGTACTAAAGGTTGTATTTAGCGCGGTCACCAACGTATTTTCGTCAATATATGAACCTAAATAACGTAATGCATCTACCGCACCTTTTAATAAAGGCACAGCATCTAATTGACCATCAAGGCGATTGAGTTGCTGATAGAAATCACTTTTATAATCATGCTGATTATTGAGTGATGGCATAAATTCAATCAATTCACGCAAAGAGAGCAGAGCTTGTAAATGGTTTTCTTGCTGTTGCTCATCACCTTGAGCCAGTTGTTCTAAACAAAAGAAAGCTTGTGGAATAACTTGATATAGGCGATTTTCAAGTGAAAGTTCATCAGTAATATCAAGATATTGGCGACCCCGCCATAAATGGATCAGTTTATGTCCACATTGAGTGAGTGACTCAAGACGAAAATCTTGCTGAATATAGCTATCTAATAGTTTAAAAAGTGATGGTATGCGCTGGTGAAGCCCTATTAATGCCGCTTGGATTAATAACGTGACCGCACTCTGACTTGAACGGCTTTGCCCTTGTTCTTCGAGCTGTTTTTCCATTGATAACAGCTTATTTAGGGCGATGGCTTCAAGTTGAGAGCCTTTCTCTGATAATGAAATTAGCTCGCCTTCCACATTGGGTGTCCAAGCGTATTGCCACTCTTCAAATAGCAGATCTAATTGATGACCAGAAAGAAAATCAGGGCCATTAACACGGTGTGCAAAATGGATCTCTAAGAAGGCTAATAAGTGTAAAAAACGGCTTCTTAATCGGTGTTGCGGATTACGGTAAACATCACATTTAGTGGTTTTTGCTAATGTATCATCTAGCTTGAAGCGAAATGCTCTTGCGCGCTCATAAGTTTCATTGACTAAAGGCGGGGTTGCCGTACCTAATGGAATTTTACCTAAGAGATAGCCTGAAAAGCAGGTTTTAATTTCAGCCCATAATTCGCTTTGGCTATCATCTAAACTGCCCTTAATAAAGGCACTTTGTAAACCATCAAGCAAGTCATAGCGACCTGTACCTGCGTGATCTCTTAGTAATGCGAGGCGTAAACTCTGTTCAGCCGCAAGTTTTACAGCTAAATAGCTAGGGGGATTATCAAATTGTTTTTCTCTGATAGCCTGAGCTACCGAGCTTAGAAAAGCGATCCCCATTTTATTGCGATAAACTTGAGTTGGCTGTTTTGCCGCATCATTATGCTCTAATTTATCATGATGTTGTTGCATCAAACTTTGCCAAGCTTGTTGATAAAAGGCGGGTGATGGCATGCCTGAAGCATAGCCATTAAGTGCATCTAATCTGTCAAAACTATAGCGAATAAGCCAAGCTTGTTCTTTTTCACCCATTTTTTGCATTTTAGTGAATTGCTTTTGCTCTGTGCTAGAAATGGCGAAAGAGTGAGGTTGTGAATGCGCTAGACCTTCAATTAACGCAAGGGTATGAAATCCGCCTGTAACGATTAAAATCTTTGCATTCGGCTCTTGGTTTTTGATTGCCTGAATATGAGTGAGCATATGCGCTTCACGTTGTGAAGATCCCTCAGATTCAAGCACTTCAGGTTCATAATCAAGGCGCGCAAGTGCGCACCAAATAAAGGTGTCATTAAACAGTGTTTGCCAATCTGCTAAGGCTTCGATACTGCGTAATTCAAAAAGATGCTCCCAAACATCATCATGATCACGACAGTGGCATTTTTTGGCTAATTGCGCGATAAACTGACTATGTGCTAAATAACGTTCTTTTTGTAAGCTACGACTTTGTGAGTCGCTATACTCTTCGTTATTAATTTGTGCAGCCCAAGGTAAATCGATAAAACGTGTTTTGGCATTGATGCGCAAACCACCCCGTAAAGCTTGCCATTCAGGCGAATATTCACAAAATGGAAAATAGGCAGAGTGTAGTGATTTTTCTCGCTCTTCTTGGTTTCCATCATTATGCAAATACTCTGCTTGTCCCATAATCGCAACGGGAGGCAGGGTATCTTTATCTGTTAGGCTAGGAATAAGCGAATTAAAGGTATCTGGACCTTCAATTAAAATATAATCAGGTTTTACAGAATCAATTAATGATAAAACCGCATAAGCACAAGCAGGACTATGGTGGCGTATAGGGGCAAAATAGAGATGTTGTTGCTGTAACGACGTCCATTTCAGTCGTGCTTGGTCAATTCTTTCTGGCAAAGGTATTGAAGGTAGCGTCACCGTGTCGATCCCTTTTCTGGGTGAAAAGGCAGAGTGAGTTAACTCTGCCTTTAATAGGTAAATAACGTATTTTAATGTGTAGCCACGAGTCTTAGCGTTTTATTGCCAAAACTCTTTTGATGCATCAAAGAAAGCTTTCCACTCTTTACTATTTCTTGCTCTCTCTCTGGCTACGTTGTCCATGTAATAACGAATACGCTTGATATCATCAGCATTGTCTTTTAATACAACACCGATTAATTGACGGGCAATAGCACCTGCATTCATCACACCATCACCTAAATAATGCGCTTCTAAGGCACAAGCATAAGCAATGTTCACGGCTTCTGCGGTTGACATAACTGCATCAGGCGTTTTGATATTGCCGCCATCTTTCGTATTACCTGAACGTAACTCTTGGAATGTTGTGACCAGTAACTCCACAACTTCCGCGGGTGCAGTGATTTCATTTGCTAAAGCGCCTAATTCATTCTCAAGCTGTGATTGGATCAAGCTAATCTCAAAGGCAGGATCACGAATAGGTTTCACCGTTTCAAAGTTAAAACGACGCTTTAATGCGGCTGACATTTCATGAACACCGCGATCACGTAAGTTTGCTGTACCAATAAGGTTAAATCCCGGTTTTGCACTAATACGTGCCCCATCACCCATTTCAGGGATCATCAATTGTTTCTCTGACATCAAGGAAACCAGCACATCCTGAATTTCAGGAGGACAGCGGGTTATCTCTTCAAAGCGAACAATTTTACCTTGCAACATACCTTGATAAAGCGGTGATCCCACTAACGCGCGTTCTGTTGGACCTTCTGCTAATAGCAATGCATAGTTCCAAGAATACTTAATATGATCTTCTGTTGTGCCAGCAGTACCTTGGATAGTTAATCCTGAATCACCACTGATGGCGGCAGCAAAAAGCTCTGAGAGCATTGATTTTGCTGTACCCGGTTCACCAACCAGCATTAAACCTTGTTTACCCAATAATGTGACAATTGCACGATCAACCAATGCATCATCGCCAAAAAACTTAGGTGTGATGCCTAATGCATCATCACCTAAAATAAATTGGCGTACAGCACGAGGAGAACGAAGCCATCCTTGTGGCTTAGGGTTATTAGCATCAGCTTTTGTTAAACGCTCTAACTCTTGGGCAAATCGAACCTCAGCGCTTTCCCTAATTGTTTGTTGATCTGCGGGTGCTTTTTTAGCCATATTCTTTCCTAATTATCCCTATTTTTTTACCAAGGTGTTTTCTTTTCCCATTCAGGATCAAATCCTGCACAAGCTTCGGCGACTTTTAGATAATCGGCATAGCTTTCTGCTAATAGAATAGGGGGTACATCTTTTAGTTCAACATTATTGCGATCCCAATAATCTTGTTGATTTTTTTCGAAACTTAAATCAAATAAGACCGCTGGAATGTTTTCTTCTGGTACATAACTACCACTGAAACCAATGTTGACGTAATAGTTTAAACTCGAGAAGAATTTGTAATAGTGAGAGAACGAGCCACCATCTTCAGCTGGCCCACGTTGATAGCCCATTTTGGTTAAAATGCCACGTAGTGTGAAGGTATCTGTGATCCAACCTTTTCTATCTTCAATCTCAGTCAGCTTTAGATCTAACTCAGGGATTTTATGTTCCATTTGCGAGAACAAGAATTTCACTTTGTAATCTTTGAAATGAGCTATCCATGCTTTACGCTCATCTTCATTAACCAATGCTGCGTGAGCAAGCTGGATCAACGAATCGTTTTGTAAAGTCACTTCATCATCTTCTAGATCAAGCAATGCACCGTCATCAGAAGGGCGGAATGTATTGATAACTTTGCCATCTTTCACTTCTTGCCAAACCAGTTGTTCAATCAGTTTATGCATGATTGGGTGAGCTAAAATATATTCTTGCCAATCCGCACTTAACCACTGACGTTGAGCGCACATGGCTTCATATAAGCGCACACTTTGTAGCTCAATAACTTGTTTAAGTTCTTTTTTACTTGAAGTGAAGAGTTTTTTCGCTTCTTTGATAAGCTCTGCATCGTCATTTTTACGCGCAGCAGGTAAGGCTTTAACTTCTTTACCTTCAGGATTAAACAAGACCAGTTTTTGTTTTGCATCCATCTTCGCGGTAAAGATACGCTCGCCATACTCTAGTACTAATGTACCCGTATCATCAAAGCCAGCCGTTGGGATCGTTCTATCCGCTAATTCATCAGAACTCCAACCATTACGTTCAGCAATTTGCGTGACTAAATTACGTGCTTTCTCTTGAACCGATGCGGTGCGATAACGGCGTGATAATGAAAGAAGAAGCTGAATGATAATTGGATCATTGCTTGACGCTACAGCATCAATCATGGCTTCAATTTGCGCACGGCGCTGATAGTGATCACGCATATAGTTACGTAATACAGATACCGCAACATGACCTTCAATACCGCAAATCAGGGCAAGCATACCTTTATCACTAATGGCAGAGCCTAAATAACGACGTAGCACCTCGTTTTTAATCTCTTCAATTACTTGCTCTAAAGTATAGGTTTCATATTTAGCGTAATATTCAGGATAACGTTTAGCCCAATCTTTATATTGTGTTAAGCGAGTAGGCGCATTTTGTTGCGCTTCTAGCATAGCTTCGTCAAGCGTCGGCCCTTTAATATCCTGAGCCACAAAGGTATGCAGAATAAAGCTGGAAAGTTTATGTTGGCTATCGGTAGAAAGTAGCCCGATATAACGTTGTAATAACGCGTTTCCTCCCGGCATTTTTAGTTTGACTGCCAGAATAACCCACCAACGAATAATCGCAGGATCAACCGCTTTTTTGTTTTCCCACGTTAATGCAGGAATAGCATCAAAGTTAAACCAAGCAAGGCTTGCTGGTGCTTTGGCTTTAAGACCTTTTTCAGCTTCAGCTAATAGGGTTTTTGGTGATAAATAACTTGAGATATCTTCACCAAGTTGCTCTAACGCTGTTAATAAAGAGGCTCGAACGACTTCGCGTTTCTCTTTTTTCAATAAGGTATTCAATGCAGGTAATGAGTCTGGATTTTTTAACCGAGCCAACCACTCAATCGCGGTAACGCGAATTTCTTGTTTCGCAGAAGATAAACCTTCTTGAGCGCTTGTATGAATATTTGGCAGTGTCTCAAGTAAATTCTGCGCTGAAACGCGGTGCATTTTATTTTCACCCAATGCCAGTTCCATAATTCGAGGCACGAATTGTGCTGGAATGGTAGGGAAACGACCTAACACTTTAATGCCTTGTGAAATTTCAAACTGGCGATAGCGACGCTCGCTTTGACTTGGCATTAAATTCAGCGCTTCAGCAATATAATCTGGATGCTGAGAGAAGAAAGGCCAAACTTGCTCTGGTCTACGGAATTGTTTTAAACCATCTTCATAAGATTCTAAACATAATGCAGCCGTTAGGCGGGTGGCATTTTTAAAGTTACAACGTTGCAGCACATCTTCAAGATGACGCAATTCAATATCACTAAATAAGCGCTCAGGAATTTCTCCATTAAAATAGTGAGAAGAGAAGTGATCGGCATGTTGGCGATTATTAACTATGACACGCACAGCATGGAACAGCGTATATTCAGGCAAATTCAAAACACGATTTTTATGTTTAATGATTTGAATTTCATTTGACTGAATAGAGCCTTGTCCACTATTCAGTTTATCTACTATTGCACGGCACTGTTTTTCATCAATTTTATTTAAATCTTTTAAATGGCGCTGCGCCCAATTATAAGTATGTTTAGCCGTTTTATTTTCTTCAATTTCACGTTCAGCATTTTCTTTGGCTTTAACCAAGATCTCATTGAAGTTATTGACCATCATATCGCGAACGCTATCAGGTAATGGTGTATCTTCTAATGGAGTAAAATCAGGAGTCTCAATTGCTTCTACAGTGTTGGCATCTTCTGCAACATTAAAACGTAGTAGGGCGCTTTCAATACTTTTCATTACCGCTTTTGAGGTTTCATGTTTTAACGCTTCTTCAAGTACATCGCGGTTTTCACCTTGGCGTGCAAATAAATCGGCTGCTTGAGTACGCTGTTTTGGCGTACCATTCATTAAAACATGGGTAAGATTTTCTTTAACAATTTCAGGCGGTAAAGTGATTAAAATTGGCTCTGCGGTTTTTTTAACGGTTTTTAAGCTGCTGGTGGCAAGTAACACAATAATGTCTGCAAAGGTGTCACGTAATACGGTGTTTTTATTGAGGTAATTAATTAATTCAACTAAACCATTTGCTGACATTTTTTCAATTAATTCTGTTCTAACAAACTCTTGATGTGAAAGTAGGTAGTCTTTTAAATCACTTAATTCATAAATACGCTTCAGATTAGTTGCATAGTATTCAGAAATATCTTTTCTATCAAACACAGCAAATAAGGCATTTTCACCGGCAATATTCGCTTCTTGTTCCACCATATCGGCAATAAATGCCATATTCCAATGTTTACGGTGTTCTAAGTTTAGATTACGTGCATTTTCATAGGTGTTATAAAATACGTCAATCAGCAGATAAAGCACCCAAGATGGCACTTCTTTAGTTGTTATTTTGATATTGATATCTTGGCAAGCAGCAGCCAGCACTTTTCCGTAACGAGCCACTTGTTCTGCTGAAAAACCATCACCAACTTTGGAATAGAGTTTGTGTCGTGCATTTAGCCCTTGCGTGATAATTTTACTGTATTTCCCTGTATTTACGTTATGTGCATACCACCACTCTAACGTACCAGGTTTATCAAAATAAACGGCCGCTTTTGAAGCATCCAGCTTGTTTAATTCAAAAAGCACTTCAGGGTTTTCACCTGTAAGGACATAATTTAATGCACGTTTAGGTAATCCTTCATCGAATACAGCAAGTAATACGAGGGATTCTTGGAGGTGCTTTTCAGTAATTGCGACGTCTTTTTTCCCAAAAATTGGGAAAATGTCTAAGATTTTTTTTATCACGCCAGTTCCTTAAGCTATGTATGGATAAACAGTTTTTTTTACCATGAAATAGCAATGTGAACAATTTGATTATCACTATCATAAATAAATATAAGAGGTGTTATTGGTTAAATTAATAGAGGTAAACGCTAAAAAATTTAACTGAACTTTATTAATATTCAATTTGGCTTTATATAAATAGGTATATCAGGAAAAAGTGCTGAAAATGAAGAAATGAGAATAAAGGTGTTTTTTGTTGGATTTAAAAAGATTAAGAATTGTCTGCCTAGCAATATAAGAGTTAACCCTTAGCTAAATTGATTAAAAATTAACAGTAAAAACGAAACTTAATATTGCTAGAAAAAATCCCGTACTTTTCATTTTGTACGGGATAAATTTATTATTTTGTCGTTTGACGAGAAAAAGAGAGTAGCAATGATCCTAGACTACAAATCAATAAAGTGATTGCTAAACTTTGTCCCCATCCTGCCAGTGCAAGCCCGCCACCAATTAATAAATAATAGAATAGACCTAATAATGCCCCTGCAGTACCTAATCTGTCTTTATATTGTGCTAAAGCTGTGGCTAAAATATTTGGAATAGCAATGCCATAAGCAACAACACTCGTCATCATTGGAATAACAAAGCTAATATGGTTACGTAATAAATAAACACCCACGGCACTGATTAATGCAATAAAACTCGCGAGTAAAACTAACTTTTCACATTGCCAATGGTGGTTTAATAGTGCTTTATTAATATAAGAGCCAATACCAACACCTATTGCTAATGCAATACCACTATAACCAAAGGTGCTTGCGCTATAACCTTGTTTATCAAACATAAAAGGAGCTAACTGATAATAAGCAAAGAGACTGATATTAAAAAAGGCAATTAATAATACTGTTTTAGCAATTTGCTTATCCTTAAGCATTTTTATTGCAGTTTCTCCTAACGGTGCTGTTTTTACTGTTTCAGGGCGACTTTCAGGTAAAGCAAAAGTACTCCATAACAGTAAAATCATAGCAAGAAGGGCAAGCCCACTAAACACACCTTGGTAACCAGCATAACTCACTAGTAATGAACCACTTAGCATCCCAATTGCGGGGCTTAGGGCGATCGCTGCTCCCATAACAGAGAAAACTTTAGCCAGTTCATCACCACTGTACACATCACGCATAATGGTTTGTGTGCCGACCGAGCCTACCGCAGCACCAAAAGCAGAAAGCATACGCAGCCCAAGTAATACAGAAAAGTCATTGGTCATAAAAACGCCAAGGCAAGCAAGAGCGTAAATAAACAATCCAGCTAACATTGTCGGACGACGACCAATGACATCACATAATCGACCCCATATAATGACGCCCAATGCAAAAGCAAAGAAATAGAGCGAAAGTGTTTGTCCAGCCTCGTTTGCACCGACATGAAAGCCGTTCGCGATATCGGTAAGTGCTGGGCTATAAATGGTTTCTGCAATTTGTGGAAACATCATTAACGCAATTGCTAACCATAAAGAGAGTTTTTTGTTCATCTTTTTATCCTACATCCTTAAAACTTGATGAGCAGAATACAGAGATAATGAATGTCTTGTTATAAACATAAAGACATATTATTTTTCAAATAGGACAAGTGATGGCTTGGCTTAATCAATACGACCACTTTGTGCCAGAAGAGCATCTTGCATCAGTCGTTGGTATTGCGGCAGAAATGGGAAAGCACGACTCAGGATTTCATTCTCATGATAGAGGGCAGTTATTATTTACGCAGTCAGGGTGTATGCGAATTACTTTGGCTTCCCGCGTTTCTGTATTACCTCCCATGAGGATTGCGTGGATCCCTCCAAGACTTGAGCATCGAGTCGAAATGTATGCCTCTGTTGGATATCGTTCAGTTTATATTAGTGAAAAATTTCATGATAATTTTCCAAGTGAAAGCGAGATCTTGACGATTTCACCTCTTTTACGCGAAATATTAGAACGAATTTCTATTGCTGATTTTGATACTCAGTGGGAAGAAGGGCGCTACGCCAATTTATTAGCTGTTTTCTTTGATGAAATCGCTCAGGCACCGCGGCAACCCAATCATTTATTTATGCCTAAAGATAGACGGCTAAGTCGTTTATCCTTTGATGATTTACCGCCTGCATTACAAGAAATGGCAAAATATGTGGGGGCGAGTGAAAAAACGATCACACGCTTATTTTACAAAGAAACGGGATTAAGCTATCAACAATGGCGTCAACAATGGCGGTTAATGAAAGCGATTGAATTATTAGCTACCCAGCATCGCTATATTGATATTAGCCAGATATTAGGGTTTGCCAGTGACAGTGCTTTTATTACCTTTTTTAAAAAAATGACAGGGCAAACACCGCAAGAATATTTGAAAAGCTGATGAGATTTTATTGGTATTTTTAAAATATAAAGCCCCGATTTAAAACGGGGCTTAGCAAGATAACTAATTAATAAAAATCAATTATTTCTTTTTAATTTCACTTTTGAAATTGCGCTCATCATAACCAGTATAAAGCTGACGAGGACGTGCAATTTTCAGACCATCTTCGTGCATTTCATTCCAGTGAGCAATCCAACCAATTGTACGTGCAATAGCAAAAATAACCGTAAACATATTGGATGGAATACCTAACGCTTTAAGGATAATACCAGAGTAGAAGTCAACGTTAGGATACAGTTTTTTCTCAATAAAATACGGGTCGTTTAGGGCGATACGTTCTAATTCCATTGCCACTTCAAGTAAGCTGTCATTGAGGTTTAATTCTTTTAACACTTCATGACAGGTTTCACGCATTACTGTTGCACGAGGATCGTAGTTTTTGTAAACACGATGACCAAAGCCCATTAAACGGAAGGAGTCGTTTTTATCTTTTGCACGTTTAATAAATTCAGGAATGTGTTCAACCGTTTTGATCTCTTCCAACATACGCAGACAAGCTTCGTTAGCACCACCATGAGCCGGTCCCCAAAGTGACGCGATACCTGCTGCGATACATGCAAATGGGTTTGCACCAGAAGAACCCGCAGTACGTACAGTTGAGGTTGATGCATTTTGCTCGTGATCTGCGTGAAGGATGAAAATTCTATCCATTGCACGTTCAAGTACTGGATTAACAACATACTCTTCACAAGGTGTTGCAAACATCATATGCAAGAAGTTACCTGCATAGGAGAGGTCATTTTTTGGATAAACGAAAGGTTGGCCAATCGAGTATTTGTAACACATCGCTGCCACTGTTGGCATTTTTGATAGCAGGCGATAAGCCGTGATATCACGGTGAACTGGATTACTGACATCCAATGCATCGTGATAGAACGCAGCTAAAGCACCTGTGACACCACATAATACAGCCATTGGGTGTGAATCACGACGGAACCCATTGAACAGTCGGGTGATTTGTTCATGGATCATGGTGTGACGAGTTACTGTGGTTTTAAATTTATCGTATTGCTCCTGTGTTGGTGCTTCACCGTACAGCAGGATATAACAGACTTCCAAGTATGTTGATTCAGTCGCTAATTGCCCGATAGGGAAACCACGGTGAAGTAAGATACCGTTATCACCATCAATAAAAGTAATTTTTGATTCACAAGAGGCGGTTGAGGTAAAGCCGGGATCATAGGTGTAATAACCTTTGGAGCCGAGAGTACGAATATCAATAACTTTGGAACCGAGTGTAGGGGATAGAACGTCCAAGTCTACAGATGTTTCAGCAATCGTTAGCTTAGCTT
>JAEYFY010000128.1 GCA_023454395.1 Pseudomonadota bacterium | reverse complement strand
TTTATTTTAGGTCTTTATGCTCGTAGTGTGGTTTATTTTACGCCTTATGATACAGAGCGAAAAATGCCCTTATTACTTGCTTTTGTTCTGATAGGTTTCTTTATTTGGCTTGCTGAGAATTTCGGTACATTTTTTGGTGTTTGGCAATATCCAAACCAAATTGGTGCTTGGTCTGCAGTGCATGCAGGAAAATGGGGTTCTTGGTCACTGTTAGTTATTGTTACTTTTACTATTGTGGTGCATTTAAAACATATCAAACACAGTATTAGTGTGGCGAAGTGAATTGATATAGCTTATGTTATCTTTAGAGTGACGTCATTGATTGACGTCATCCTTCGTTGTGCTAAAGTGATATCATCATGTGACGTCAATGGAATGAATGATGATAAAGACCAACGAGCTGAGTTCCAAACACTATAAGACACTCGCTGATATACTAACAGTGCCTCCAAAGTCAGGAATTAAGTGGGATGACGTGAAGAGCCTAATAAATAATCTTGGTGGAAAAGTTAAAAATGGTAATGGTTCTAGACGAAAATTTATTTTAATGGGATCTGTTTATCAAACACATCAACCTCATCCAGAGAATGTTATGGACAAAGGCTCTGTAAATGGTCTACGTGAATGGTTTGAGAATGTGATAGGAGTAAAGCATGATTAAGAGTACGAATATCATGGTAATAAGTGGGCACCCTGCATCAGTTGTTTATGAGTCTGAAATTAAAGCCTTCAGAGGACAATTTTTAGATGTAAATGGGTACTGTGATTTTGTAGCTGATAGTATTGATGGATTACAAAAAGAAGGGGCTATTTCCTTAACGGAGTTTGTTGAAACTTGTATTGAGGAAGGAATTGCGCCTTTTAAAGAGGAAGATAAGCTTAAAGCATTTACACTACGTTATCCGGCTTGGTTAGAAACTCGATTGAATGCAACCGCTGCAGCACATGCAATCTCAAAAAATCAGTTTATTGTCCAGTTATTAGAGCGGGAACTAGTTACACGATAATATTGAGGTTTATCGCGGGAGCCAATAAAAAAGGAACTGTGAACAGTTCCTTTTTTTTACTGAGAGATTATCCAGAATGAATTATTTCTCATCATGTGCGTGGCTATCTTCTTTACAATTACCTTCAGCGCAGTGGCCATATAAATAAAGGCTATGATTGGAAAGCTTGATACCATGACGTTCAGCGATATTTCTTTGGCGCAATTCAATTGCATCGTCTGTAAACTCAATAACTTTGCCACAATCAAGACAAATTAGATGGTCGTGATGGTGTTGTTGAGTTAATTCAAATACTGATTTACCACCTTCAAAATTATGTCGGGTAACAATACCAGCATCATCAAATTGATTTAAGACGCGATACACTGTTGCCAGACCAATCTCTTCACCGATATCGATGAGTTTCTTGTAGAGATCTTCAGCACTGACATGATGGCACTCAGGATCCTGGAGCACTTCCAAGATCTTTAAGCGAGGAAGTGTAACTTTTAACCCAGCATTTTTTAACGCTTTATTATTGTCGGTCATGCGGATTTAATCCTGTTGCTAATGGTGAATTTAATTTTTGTGCTCACAAAGAGGTTTTATTCATTAATACTTGGGTGAATAAATAACCTTATTGATTATAGGCATGATATTTAAAAATAAACACCCCACCTATCACACTATCTTAGCACACCATTGAATAATTATCATTCTCAATATTGAGTATTTATATTATCCCAGAATTTCGTCTAAGCTCATTTCTTCTTTGATTTGAGCAACCCAAGCGTCAACACGCTCTTCGGTTAATTCTGGCTGACGATCTTCATCAATTGCAAGACCGATAAAATGATTATCATCTGCAAGCCCTTTAGAGGCTTCGAAATGATAACCTTCGGTTGGCCAATGCCCTACGATAACTGCACCACGAGGTTCAATAATATCGCGGATAGTACCCATTGCATCACAGAAATATTCTGCATAGTCCTCTTGGTCACCACAACCAAATAGTGCAACAAGCTTACCATTGAAATCAATATCTTCTAGTGTTGGGAAAAAGTCATCCCAATCACATTGTGCTTCACCATAATACCAAGTAGGAATACCTAGTAACAGAATATCGAACGCTTCGATGTCTTCTTGACTGGATTTTGCAATATCATGAACTTCGGCATTATCAGCGCCCAGTCTTTCTTGAAGCATTTTGGCAATATTTTCAGTGTTGCCAGTATCACTGCCGAAGAATATTCCTATGATTGCCATAAAGTGAGATAACCTCTTTTATTCTAAATTCGTTATATTTCAACTTGTAGCGTTATTGACTACGTATATTTTCACTAGAGACACATGTTTTTTGCCTGTTTCTAGTGACTCATTCACTTGTCACTTAGCTACACTTCAAAATATTTAGAGTATATTTGTCTGTGTTTTAACAATTACTAGTGAAAGATAAGCATTGTGTTTTCATTATAGAAAACTAAAAACGTATTTTGACGAAAATAGCAGGCTAATTCTGTCGAATTTGTGTGGTTTATCCGCTAGCTATTCTTGTTTTGATGCATTTTTAAGGCGTGATTTTGCGCCAATTGCTCTAGTAATATTTCTTCAATAAGTTCACTACGACTGACGTTTCTTTCTGTCGCCAACTCATTGAGAGCATTCACAGCATCTTCATTTAATTTTAACTCAACTCGACGTAAGCCATTGACTCTGTCACGTCTTAATTGATTGCGTTTATTAATTCTAAGCTGTTCATCCCGAGAAAGCGGGTTTGTTTTAGGTCGCCCAGGTCTGCGTTCATCTGCGAACAAATCCAGTGTGGTGCGATCAGTTTGTTCTTTTGCCATAAATTTTGCTGTGAAAGGGCGTATACCAATGACTAAATTGCGAAACGCCCAATAATACCCCACATAGTGATGTCTCGCCACTGCTTCCTGAGTTTAA
>JAEYFY010000070.1 GCA_023454395.1 Pseudomonadota bacterium | reverse complement strand
TTAACGTGAGGTTGCTTTCCAATTTTAACCGCAAAAGGAAGGAGTACCTTTTCAAGTGAACCAATAAACTTACTCATAGAAAAATACCCTTAAAATGCCGCTAATTGCTCGGCTTGCTGAAAAATTCGCTCTTTGACTGGAATAGAAATAATAAAAAAATAAAAAATAGAATTAATTTGTTGTTGCAGATGCTTTTTTAATAGAGGCGACAGCGGCTTTTAACACGCCTAAGCCATCTACTTTTCCGTATAACAAAGAATCGATCACTTCGACCGGCTTATTAGGGAGTAATTTTTGGATATCAGGCAACATCCAGCTAATTTGTGGACCCAGTAAAATCAGATCCGCATCCTGTCCTTTTTGTGCTGCTAAGGTTTCAGGAAATGCTTCAATGACCACAGGCACTTCATATTTTTCTGCTTGCGCTCGCATTTTGGTCACGAGAAGAGATGTTGACATGCCAGCAGAACAAAATAAGTAAATATATTTCTTTTGCATAAAACCCTCTTGAGTTGGCAACGATTTACCCTAGAGATAACAAGGCTTTCTCTTGTGCATTCATTACTGTGTCAGTACAGAAACCGAAGTAAGATTAAAATAAGGATTGTTTCTGCTTGAATGAAGTATACGCAATGATACTAGTTAACGATATTTCTTATCAGTTCAGAATTGTCTCTCCTTGACCTACTCTTTTGACACTCTTCACAAATTGAGCAAATAATCTGAAGAGTTCTTTCACGTCACGAAATTTGTCTTTCTGATCAACATCTATGACCATTCGCAAAATTTCGCCATTTTAGTCAAGTTAATTCTTTATTATTATGAGAATGTGAATTAGTATCATTACTCTTTATATTTTTGATGGTATTATCGTCTTCTTTGTGGATCGACATTTAGGCCACTGCTGTAAAGATCCGTGTTATTTCGTGTTGCAACAATATGGGAAAGAGAATGTTTAAAAAGTCATTAAGCCCACTGTTTTTACTGCTTTCTTCACTTGTTATCGCTGGTTGTGATAACGCTCAAGACACATCAACAGCACAATCAGCAGAGAAACAAACTCTCACGATTGAACATTTCCAAGGGACAACTGAAATCCCTGCACATCCACAAAAAGTGGTTGTGATGAATATGGAAACCCTCGATATTATTGATGCATTAGGTGCTCCTATTGTTGGTCTTCCACAAACGAATGTTCATTTACCAAAATTCTTAGAGAAGTACACCAATCCGAACGACTATATCAATGAAGGTGCATTATTTGAGCCGAACTATGAAAAGCTCAGCACAACAGCACCTGATTTAATTTTAAGTGGTAGCCGTGCTCGTGATGCGTACCCAAAATTAAGTGAAATTGCACCTGCGATTTCAATGGATATCGACCCTAAACATTTTGTCGAAAGCCTTGCTGAACGTACAACAACATTAGGTCAAATTTTTGGCAAAGAAGAACAAGCCAAAAAATTACTGGCTGATTTCAATAGCAAAATTGCTACCGTAAAAGCCAAAACGCCAGACGCAGGTAAAGCAATGGTCGTTTTAGTCAGTGGCGGTAAAATTTCTGCTTATGGTCCAGGCTCTCGCTTTGGCTTTATCTATGATGTATTAGGTTTTGAACCCGCTTATGTTTTTGATAGCCCAGGTTCACACGGCAACATCGTTAACTCTGAATTACTGTTAAAACTTAACCCAGATTGGATGTTTGTTATTGACCGTGATGCCGCAATTGGTCGTGAAGATTCACAACCTGCTCAACAAGTTCTAGATAATGCACTGGTAAGAAAAGTAAATGCTTGGAATAAAGATCAAGTTATCTATCTTGATGCAAGTTCCATTTATATCTCTGGCGGGATCCAAACTTACTCTCGCTTAATGGATACAATTAATCAGGCATTGGATCAAAAAAAATAAAGTAACTGAATGAAAACGTTCCATTTATCATTGGGGATAGGGGTTATCGCTATCCTCTCAATGATCAGTCTATTTGTCGGCGCAGGAGATATTACTCCTGCTTCGCTTTTTTCTGATCCCGATATGCGTGATATCTTCTTTATCAGCCGAGTTCCAAGAACCCTATCATTATTACTCGCCGGTGGTGCCATTAGTGTTGCAGGTTTGATAATGCAACTACTCACTCAAAACCGCTTCGTCGAACCCTCTCTTGCAGGAACCACACAATCTGCAAGTCTGGGATTATTAGTCGTCATGCTGCTCTTTCCCGCGGCTGGCATCTTTACCAAAATGATGGTCGCAACGGTTTTTGCCCTTTTGGGTACGTTGTTATTTATGTTGCTTTTGCAAAGGATCACCTTAAAAACAACACTGATAGTTCCTTTAGTCGGCATTATGCTCAGTGCAGTTATTGGCGCACTCACCATCTTCTTAGCGGTATATTTCGATTTACTGCAATCATTAGATGCATGGACAAGTGGCGATTTCTCAAGTGTGCTACAAGGTCGTTATGAGCTGTTATGGCTTGTCGGTGCGTTAGCAATCATGGCGTGTTGGGTTGCAGATAGCTTTACTGTTGCCGGAATGGGACGTGAATTTTCCATTAACGTAGGACTCAATTACCGCAAAGTGATGATCATTGGGTTATCGATTATCGCGCTTATCAGTGGTGTTGTGGTTTCTGTTGTCGGTGCATTACCTTTCCTCGGCTTAATTGTGCCCAATCTGGTGAGCTTAGTGATGGGCGATAATATCCGCAAAACCATTCCTTGGGTTTGCTTAAGTGGTGGTGCGATTGTTTTACTGTGTGATGTGATTGGCCGCCTTATTCGCTACCCATTTGAAATTCCTGCCAGCGTTATTTTGGGCGCAGTGGGTGCCGTTATTTTCCTTTTCTTAATATTAAAGCAGCAACGTTATGCAAAAAGTTAATTCATCCATAATTAGCAAATGTACTGGCGCTGTCGAACATAAGAAAATGCGCCTCTCACCTATGTCTCGCATCTGGTTATTATTAGGGGCATCGTTATTATCTATTGTGTTATTTATGACGATAAACCTAAACGGCAATATCTCTTATATTTTGACTCACCGCGCTTACATCATTCTTACTATGATTGTGGTGGCTTTTGCCGCGGGTGTTTCCACGATATTGTTTCAAACCATCGCCAATAACCGTATTTTGACGCCTTCACTAATGGGATTAGAAGCCCTGTTTGTATTGCTACAAACCGTGTTTGTTTTCTTTGAAGGCGATATGCCTGCCTCGTGGATGTTGAACCTATCTAAGTTTTTCTTAGAATCGACATTGCTAGTGCTATTTTCCGTTGTACTCTACCGCTGGCTGTTTAGCTCTGTACGCTTTAACATTAATTTAGTCCTAATGATTGGGATTATTTTAGGTACGCTATTTCGTAGTTCGGCTACGCTATTACAACGTTTGATGGACCCTAATGAGTTTTCCATCTTACAAGGTCGCATGTTTGCCACTTTTACTCGTGCCACTCCTGATCTTATCTTTTGTGCCTTAGCCATAATTGTGGTTGTCGGTGTTTTACTTTGGCGTATGCGTTATAGCTTTGATGTCATGGCATTAGGACAAGCAAATGCCATTAACCTCGGGATTAATTACCGCAAGCAGACCACTTATATTCTGTTACTGATTTCTGTTTTAGTTGCAGTTTCTACCGCTTTAGTTGGCCCGTTAACCTTCTTGGGTTTAATTGTCGCTAACCTTGCTTATCATATCAGTGGCAGCAGCCAGCACCGTTTCTTGATGCCCGTCGCCTTCCTACTGGGTACGATTGCCTTAGTCGGTGGACAACTGGTTTTAGAGTACGGTTTAAAAATGACAGGAACACTTTCTGTTGTGATTGAGTTTGTTGGTGGGATGTTCTTTATCTATTTGGTGTTAAGAAGACTTTAATATGATTGAAATCAGCAAAATATCAAAACGTTATCAAGACACAACTGTTCTCGATAATATTACAACAACAATTCAACGTGGCGGTATTACTTCGATCATCGGCCCTAATGGCGCGGGTAAATCAACACTACTTTCTGTTATTGGACGTCTATTACTTCCTGAAAGTGGCATGGTAAGCGTTAATGGTATGGATGTTGCTGCAACTGATAGCGATGTTCTTGCTAAAAATCTTTCAATACTGCGTCAAGAAAACCAGTTTGTTAGTCGTTTAACCGTAGAAGAATTAGTCAGTTTTGGGCGTTATCCTTACAGCAAAGGTCGTTTAACGCTCGATGATAAAAAAGTCATTGATGAGTCATTAGACTTTTTAAATTTAACTGAATTTCGTTATCGCTATCTAGATGAATTATCGGGTGGGCAACGTCAACGTACCTATGTTGCGATGGTGCTATGCCAAGACACAGAATATGTCATGCTTGATGAACCACTGAATAACCTTGATATGAAGCATGCGGTAATCATGATGAAACTTCTGCGAAAAGCCGCAGATGAATTAGGAAAAACCATTATTATCGTTATTCATGATATCAATTTTGCCTCTGTTTATTCTGACTATATTTTAGCCATGCGTAACGGACAACTGTATTATCACGGTTCACCAAAAGAGATCATGAAAGCAGATATTATCGAAGATATTTTCGATACACCCGTTGACGTTAAAGAGCTAGATAATAAGCTAATTGCTATGTATTACTAATTTCCATGTATTACTAATGCCATTTAGCCCGATTATCTTCAATAAAAAGCATGTTGTTCTTCTCATTAACAACATGCTTTTTTATTGCCTTTTCCCTTGCTGAAGTAACTCTGAATCAATATCTTCAAAGATAGATTGCCATTCATTATCATCAATATCCATTAATCCAAAATAACGCAGTAAAAAGGTGCCTTCTGTCGCTAAAAATGCCAATCGAGCGCGTTTTCCGGGTTCTGTTGTCGTATCAACACCTGCTAACCGTTGCTGATACCACTCTTTTGTACTTTGCAGATATTCAGGCGTTTGTAGCAATGCCGCCATCAAACTCGCCCCTTTGGCAAAAGAGACTTTATCGTGATTGTGAGTGGCATGAATATGGGCAGCGACACGATTATCAGGAGAATTATCCTTTTCAACGATTTTTTTAAATTGCGTTTCATAACTGCCTTCCCAGTGTTCAAACATGGCATCTATCATCGCCTCTTTACTGCTAAAACAGTATTGAACGCCCCCTTTTGAGATCCCCATTCTTTTTGCAACAGTATCAATCGTTAATGCTGCCGCTCCTTGTTCCATCACAATGTCGAAGATAGCTTCTAACAGTTTTTCTCTATCAATGGTTCTTTGACGTCCCATAAAAAAACCCCTTTTCAATACGGTCGTATGGATTTATATTGTAGCCGCTAGTAAAAATAATACACATAAAAATAACTGAGATTTCTATGATAAAAGATTATAAACGTTGGATAGTATTACTTTTGGTATCTAGCATGCTGTTTCTCATTGTTGTTGATGTAACAGTGCTTTATACCGCATTGCCACGTTTAACTTATGATTTAAACGCAAGTGCATCAGGAAAATTATGGATAATGAATGCTTATCCATTGATTGTTGCTGGATTATTGCCCGCAGCGGGTATGCTCACAGACAGGATCGGTCATAAAACACTCTTTATTTGTGGCTTACCGCTATTCGCTCTCGCTTCTTTGTGTGCGGCTTTTTCTCCCACCGCAACAACCTTAATTGCTTCTCGTGGTTTTTTAGCGGTAGGAGCCGCAATGAGTATGCCAGCAACATTATCAATAGTGCGCCAAGTTTTTAGCGATCCACAAGAGCGGGCTATTGCAATTGGTATTTGGTCTGCGGTTGCATCTGGCGGTGCTGCTTTAGGACCTTTAATTGGCGGTATTTTATTAAATAACTTTTGGTGGGGTTCTGTCTTTTTAATTAACGTTCCCATTGTGCTTTTGGTATTACCGTTTTCTATTTGGCTGATTCCTACATTTGCAGGGCATGGTCGCTATAAAATCGATTATTTAAGCTCAGTACTTATTTTAGTGGGTTTGATCAGTGCCATTTATGCCTTAAAAGAGATAGGAAAACCTTATACACAGTGGAATGAAGCTACGATTGCCACCATTATTGCCGTCGTTTTCCTCACTCTATTTACTTTACGCCAACGTAAACAGACTCACCCAATGATTGACTTTAAGCTATTTAAAAATCGCTTTTTTAGTATCGGTATTTTAATGGCGGTGCTTTCTATGGTGATCATTGTAGGCATTGAATTATTACTTAGCCAACGTTTACAGCTTGTTGCGGGTTTTACGCCTTTAAATGCGGCATTAGTGATCTTACCTATTCCAATTGGCTCTGTACTTGCTTCTCCATTGGCAGGTTATTTCTTGGGTCGTTTAGGTGAAGTTCGCTTAATTATTGCTGGATTTATGCTTACTTTAGTGGGAAATCTGTGGTTAATTGCCGTTTATCAAACAACATCGCCAATGGTGTTAATCGGTAGCTTATTCTTAATCGGCTTTGGTTTAGGTATTATTTTTACTACCGCATCAACATCAATTATGTTGAGTGTTGCAGATAGACAAGCAGGAATGGCAGCATCAATTGAAGATGTGGCTTATGAGCTAGGCAGTGTGATTGGTGTGACTTTTATGGGCAGTTTGATGAGTACGGTATACACCTTAAAACTGATGCTACCTGACTCATTAACAATTAATGATGCGGTATATGACAGTTTAGATGAGGCACTTATTGTGGCAGAAAAATTACCAAATGATGTGGCTTCTCTGGTTATCTCTCAGGCAAACATCGCCTTTGAAAATGCCTTTTTTGTCGTGCTAACCGCGACTGCAATTATTACTGCACTTAGCTTAGTGGTTCTCCCTTATTGTTTACGTAATATCGTAAGGACAAAAGTGGCTTAAATTGTGAAGTGATTTCTACAAAATAAACGCGTCTAAATGGCGCGTTTTTAATATCAACTAAAATCTATCGATATCCAGTGCATCCATACTAAAATGCGAAGGTGATTGTCCCATCTGCTTTTTAAACATAGTTGAGAATGAGCCGGCACTGTTATAGCCCAAATCAAAGGCAATTTCAGTAATTCCGCGACCAGATAAGATTTGTGTTAATGAATTCAATAAGCAGACTTGTTGTCGCCATTGTGAAAATGACATTCCTGTTTGTTGGCGGAAAAAACGACTAAAAGAGCGCTCACTTTTATGTAATCTATCTGCCCACTGTTGCGGTAAAGAGTCTATTTTAGGGTTACGAATAAAATCGCGGCATAATTTAGCTAATTTACTGTCTTGTGGAATAGGTGCAAAAAACGGTAACGGTTTTGCTTTCGCTAATTCGCATAAGATTAACTGCATTAAAAGACCATCTCGCCCTTTTTTATCGTACTCTGCGGGTACATCTACAGCTTCAAGTAATAATTGACGAAAAAGAGGTGAAACACTGACTACTTCACATTGTTTGCTATGACGAGGTGCTGCGGAAGGCTCGATATACAAGCTTCGAGTACTCACATCTAACATACGAGTTTCATGCCCTGTTTCTGGCGGGATCCATACACCACAAGACGGTGGAATAACCCACTCACCATCATCCGTGCTGACTTCAATTAACCCCGTTGCAGGGTATAAAAATTGCGCTCGACGATGTTGATGCGTTTCTAACAACGTATTGGGTAAATAGTCTGTACCCAGCGCAATAACATCTCGGTCAAGTGAATCAACGCTTTTTAAAGGTACATTTCTCACAATTTAGGTCACTCTCTTTTTATTTTCGTCCTTTTAATATAGCAGTTATCGCGCGCCCTACACACTAGCAAATAATGGGCTATATAATTAAAATCGTTATATATTTAAATAAATAACGAAAATGCCTTATGTGAAATTTCAACCTTCTTGATATCTATTTAACATACCCTATTAACATCCAAAAAACGTGTTTTTAACACTGTCAATAAATAGGCTGAAATTCAAATGTCATTGTCTGGTTTTAGAATGTTGGCAAAAGATTAATCAACTACTATCCCTTTCGCAGAGGTTATTTCGAGCATTCTGCAATTATCTATGCATTCAATAATAATGCAGCGGATACCAGACATTCCCTTTATTCATAGCCTAGAAAAATCACGCACATTCTTTATATCAAGTATCGGGTATATCGGGATCCGCCTATTATGT
>JAEYFY010000044.1 GCA_023454395.1 Pseudomonadota bacterium | reverse complement strand
TAAAAGTGATATCTTAGCTGAAAGGATTAAGCTAAAATGCTTGAGAAATATTTTCACGGGTTTAGTTAATTGAATTTTTACTGTTTTTTCGTGTTTAAACGGATAAGTGGCGTGATGAAAAAGAACTTTATACTACTAAGAATGTTTGTAGCGAAAATAAGGTTCGGGTATACTGTGTTCCCGTCCAGTTATATCCATCATCCTAATACACCTAAACTTTCAGGTTCAGCATGAAAACGAATTATATTTTTGTGACCGGCGGGGTCGTATCCTCTCTGGGTAAAGGCATTGCCGCAGCCTCTCTGGCGGCTATACTCGAAGCCCGTGGACTCAATGTCACCATGATGAAGTTGGATCCGTATATCAACGTCGATCCAGGTACTATGAGCCCAATTCAGCACGGGGAAGTCTTCGTCACTGACGATGGTGCTGAAACTGATCTCGACTTAGGGCACTATGAGCGCTTTATTCGCACGAAAATGACTCGTCGTAATAACTTCACGACAGGTCGCGTATACTCTGAAGTATTACGCAAAGAGCGCCGTGGTGACTATCTTGGGGCTACAATTCAAGTTATTCCTCATATCACTAATGAAATCAAAGAACGTATCATCCGTGGCGGTGAAGGTCATGATGTCGTTTTAGTTGAAGTCGGCGGGACAGTTGGTGATATCGAATCTTTACCATTCTTAGAAGCGATTCGCCAAATGGCAGCAGAAGTAGGCCGCGAGCATACATTCTACCTGCATTTAACTTTGGTGCCTTATTTAGCCGCTTCTGGTGAAGTGAAAACCAAACCAACTCAGCATTCAGTAAAAGAATTACTGTCGATCGGTATCCAACCTGATGCGTTGATTTGCCGCTCAGACCGCGTTATTCCTGCAAACGAACGTGCCAAAATTGCACTGTTCTGTAATGTACCAGAGAAAGCGGTTATTTCATTAAAAGACGTCGATTCCATTTATAAAATCCCTGCACTATTGAAATCACAGGGATTAGATGATTATATCTGTAAACGATTCAGCTTAGATTGCCCAGTTGCAAATCTTGCAGAGTGGGAACAAGTTATTTACGAAGAAGCAAATCCTGAAGGCGAAGTGACCATTGGCATGGTGGGTAAATATGTTGAATTACCAGATGCCTATAAATCAGTGATTGAAGCATTAAAACATGGTGGTTTCAAAAGCCGTGTTACTGTAAATATCAAACTAATTGATTCACAAGACGTTGAAACCCGTGGCGTAGAAATGCTTAAAGGGTTAGATGCAATCTTAGTACCGGGTGGTTTTGGTGAACGTGGTGTTGAGGGCAAAATTATGGCTGCTCAATATGCACGCGAAAATAAAATCCCTTACTTGGGCATTTGCTTAGGTATGCAGGTTGCTATGATTGAGTTTGCACGTAATGTCGTTGGTATGGAAGGCGCAAACTCCACTGAATTTGCACCAGATTGTAAATATCCTGTTATTGCATTAATCACCGAATGGCGTGATGAAGACGGTAATGTCGAAATGCGTTCAGAAGACAGTGATTTAGGTGGCACGATGCGCCTTGGTGCTCAGCCTTGCCATTTAAGTGGTGATAGCTTAGTACGTACTCTGTATGGCAAAAACACCATTACAGAGCGCCATCGTCACCGTTATGAAGTAAATAATTTGCTATTAAAACGTATCGAAGATGCGGGTTTACGTATCGCAGGTCGTTCAGTAGATAACAAGCTGGTGGAAATTATTGAAAATCCAAACCATCCTTGGTTTGTTGCTTGTCAGTTCCACCCAGAGTTTACCTCAACGCCGCGTGACGGCCATCCGTTATTTGCAGGCTTTGTGAAAGCAGCCTTTGATAACCAAAAAGGTCTGCTGAAATAGGATATATGAGAAGAGATAGGGTATCTCTTCTCGGAAATTTAACTTGTACAGAGGAAAACCGAATGTCCAAAATCGTTAAAGTACTTGGTCGTGAAATTATTGATTCTCGTGGCAACCCAACAGTTGAAGCAGAAGTTCACTTAGAAGGTGGTTTTGTTGGTATGGCGGCTGCTCCATCAGGCGCATCAACAGGTTCTCGCGAAGCTTTAGAATTACGTGACGGTGATAAATCACGTTTCTTAGGTAAAGGTGTTCTGAAAGCGGTTGCTGCTGTTAATGGTCCAATCGCTAAAGCGATCCTTGGCCAAGATGCAAAAGACCAAGCTAACATCGATAAAATCATGATCGATTTAGATGGTACTGAAAACAAATCAAACTTTGGTGCAAACGCAATCCTAGCGGTTTCTTTAGCAAACGCAAAAGCAGCAGCTGCTGCGAAAGGTATGCCTTTGTACGAGCACATTTCTGATCTGAACGGTACTCACGGTCAATATTCTATGCCTCTGCCAATGATGAACATCATCAATGGTGGTGAGCACGCAGATAACAACGTTGATATCCAAGAATTCATGATCCAACCAGTTGGCGCGCCTTCTCTGAAAGAAGCAGTGCGTATGGGTTCAGAAATCTTCCATCACTTAGCAAAAGTGCTGAAAGCAAAAGGTATGAACACTGCAGTTGGTGACGAAGGTGGTTATGCACCAAACTTAGAATCTAACGCTGCTGCATTAGCTGCTATCAAAGAAGCAGTTGAGAAAGCGGGTTACGTTTTAGGTAAAGACGTTACTCTGGCTATGGACTGTGCAGCTTCTGAGTTCTACAACAATGAAACAGGTAACTACGAACTGAAAGGCGAAGGCAAAACCTTCACTTCACAAGAGTTCACTCATTACTTAGAAGAACTGACTAAACAATACCCAATCGTTTCTATCGAAGATGGTTTAAACGAATCTGACTGGGATGGTTTCGCATACCAAACTAAAGTTCTTGGTGACAAAATCCAACTGGTTGGTGACGACCTGTTTGTAACTAATACTAAGATCCTGAAAGAAGGTATCGATAAAGGCATCGCTAACTCAATTCTGATCAAATTCAACCAAATCGGTTCACTGACAGAAACTTTAGCAGCAATCAAAATGGCGAAAGATGCAGGCTACACAGCAGTTATCTCTCACCGTTCTGGTGAAACTGAAGATGCAACTATCGCTGACTTAGCAGTGGGTACAGCAGCAGGCCAAATCAAAACAGGTTCTATGAGCCGTTCTGACCGTGTTGCTAAATACAACCAACTGATCCGTATCGAAGAAGCATTAGGTAACAAAGCGCCTTTCAACGGTCTGAAAGAAGTTAAAGGTCAAGCATAATTCTTGCACCTTTGATTAAAAAATCTTATTAATCTGAAAGAGGAGAACCTTGCGTTCTCCTCTTTTTTTTAGTTTTTTACAGAAAAAACAGAATATTTATTCTTAACGCCTTTTAAAAAAGTGTGATGCGTAAGAGAAAATAGTGTTCAATTATTACTCTTTTATTAATAAATTGGTTAATTCTCGTGGATGAGATCCCAAATATGGCTTTTGTGCGTTTTCAATGGAGAGAAATGTTTTTATATTTCACATATAACCTATTTCGTTAACAATTTAAGCTTAGTGAATCCAATGTTCATATCAGCTAATGTGGAGTATTATCATGGACGCATCCAATTTAGCCCCATCGGCGAAGTCTAGCCCGATAAACAAACGAGGGTTAATTATTCTGGCTATCGATGTGGTGTTATTACTACTTTTGCTAGAATTTTTACCTTATGATCCAAAGGCCAATGCAGGTTTAGCATTAATGGTGTTTGTTGGGGTGTTATGGCTGACAGAAGCTATTCACGTTACGATAACAGCATTATTTATTCCTATATTAGCCGTTGTACTCGGGCTAATGAATACCAATGAGTCATTAAAATCATTTGCAAATCCCATCATTTTCTTATTCTTCGGTGGCTTCGCATTAGCGACAGCACTTCATATTCAAGGGCTAGATCGCTTAATTGCTAACCGCTTGCTGATGATTGCAAAAGGTAAACTTTCAATCGCGGTATTGTTGTTATTTGGTGTAACTGCATTACTTTCAATGTGGATCAGTAACACAGCAACGGCTGCGATGATGCTACCTTTAGTATTAGGTATTTTATCCAACTTAGATATTCGTTCAGAGCGTAATACTTTCGTATTCGTATTATTAGGTGTTGCTTATAGTGCAAGTATCGGTGGCTTAGGTACGTTGGTTGGTAGCCCACCAAATGCGATTGCTGCGGCTCAATTGAACTTAGATTTTATTACGTGGATGAAATACGGTATTCCAATCATGTTAGTGTTATTGCCTATCATGTTTATTGTGATGTACCTGATGTTACGTCCTAATTTAAAACATAAATTTGACCTCAAATTAGAAGTGTTAGAGTGGAATAACAAACGTGTTATCGCCATGACTATCTTCTTAGTTACCGTATTTTGCTGGATCTTCAGCTCTTTCATCAGCAGTGCTCTTGGTGGTGTAAAAGATTTAGATACAGTTATTGCGGTTAGTGCGGCAATTGTTATCGGTGTCACAGGTGTAGCAAGCTGGAGCCAAATCCAAGAGAATACAGAGTGGGGTGTGTTAATGCTATTCGGTGGTGGTTTAACACTGAGCGCTATTTTACAGTCTTCTGGTGCAAGCCTTGTGATGGCAGATTTCATGAAGGAAACCTTTGGTGCAAGCCACTGGTTCGTGATTATCCTTGCGGTAACAACCTTTATCATCGTATTAACTGAATTTACCAGTAATACTGCGAGTGCCGCGTTATTAGTACCTATCTTTGCAACAGTAGCACAAGCATTAGGTATGCCAGTAATGGCGTTAACGATGATTATCGGTATTGGTGCATCTTGTGCGTTTATGTTGCCTGTTGCAACTCCACCAAATGCGATTGTTTTTGGTTCAGGTTACATTAAACAAAGTGAAATGGTACGTGTCGGTGGTGTGCTGAACTTAGTATGTATCTTAGTTATCGCTCTGTTTGCTTGGTTCTTCTGGCTATAAGTTAGTGTGCTAAATTAATCAAATAGAGATAAAAATGAAGCGCGTGATAGTTAAGTATCAGGCGCTTTTTTTATTGCCTAATATTTGCAATGGTAAAGGGGGGAGCCATATTCAAGCAGAATAAAATAGAAGGAATAGACAAAAGGATAAAAGGGATGAAAGGGATAAAAAGAGTGACTCATTGATAATAAAGAAAAAGCCATCTCTATTTATCACCGCTAAGGTATTAAATATATTGATGGCTTTCAAAACGTTTAAGTACAAAAACTATTTTATATACAGTGTTAATTGGGTACCCGGTTTTAACATTTTAATGTCAGCGTTCCAGCTCATTAACTGTTTTAGGTTAATGCCGTGGCGACGGGCAATACTGTAATAAGAGTCACCTTGGCGTACTTTATAGTAGCTGGGTGAAGGTTTTGCTGGTTTCGTTATCGTGGTATTACTGACACTACCTGCATTATGAATTTTTAATGTTTGACCAACCAGTAATGTGCTCTTGGCATTCAAGCCATTAATACGCTGTAAGTCTTTGACACTCATATTGTAGCGACGAGCAATAGCGTAAAACGAATCCCCTGAACGAACCTTATAAACACCTTCTTGCTTAATAGATTGATTCGTTTTGGCAACAGCCAAGCGAATTGTTTCTAATACCGCTTCATCCTCAAAAGCGTTACGGAATTGGTCAAGTTTATTGCGAGGCAACATAATGACATGAGGACCATTCGGTGCGGTTATTCCACGCTTATAACCAGGGTTATAATCTTTCACGGTATTAATAGGTAACTGACTTAATTCAGCGACTTTATTTAACGTAATTTGCTCGCCGACATCAAATGAGGCTAATGCTTTATCTCGATAGTTACTTTTTGGAAAAGTAATGGTCTGTTCGTTTTCACGAATAACTTTGCTCAACGCGAGAATTTTCGGCACATAATTCATCGTTTCTTTAGGTAAAGAAAGCGACCAATAGTCTGTTGGTAAGTTTTGACTCTCATTTGCCTTTATTGCTTGCATAACACGACCTTCGCCTGCGTTATAAGCAGCAAGGGCAAGTGCCCAATCACTATCGAACATCACATACAAGCGCTCTAGTAAATCAAGGGCTGCTTTAGTTGATGCCATAACATCACGACGACCGTCATACCATTGGTTTTGTGCCAAACCATAGTAATTACCGGTTATCGGTACAAATTGCCATAAACCAGCGGCATTTGCAGAAGAGGTAACATGGGGATTAAACGCACTTTCAACGACAGGAACAAGTGCAAGTTCCATCGGTAATTCACGTTTTTCAATTTCATCAATAATCGAATACATATAAGGTTCAGCACGAGAAGCAACACTCTGTATATGTTTGGGATTATTTAAAAAATATAATTCTTGCTGCGAGATCCTTTCATTTTCAGGGAGGTCCATTTTCAATTCACTTACCACATAACCCCATAAATTGGTTTTTACATCATATTGAG
>JAEYFY010000467.1 GCA_023454395.1 Pseudomonadota bacterium | reverse complement strand
AAAGGATCTTTTGACATTATGACCTCCAAGCTATCAGATTTGATGAAATAGTAGACTCAAACATCTTCTAATAACAATTTATATAAGGAGCTATTATTTTCAACTAGCTCTGCGAGTGTGTGACGGTCTAACTCTTTCAAAAACTGCTCAATTGCCTGATTTAACACCAGTTTTAGTCGGCAAGCTGGGGTAATGTGGCAAAACTCAGCACTACAGTTTACTAATGAAAGTGGCTCTAAAGCACGAACAACCTCACCTACAATGATATTTGTTGCAGGCTTGCCTAAACGGATCCCTCCATTCTTACCGCGAATAGCCTCAACAAAACCTAAATGGCTAAGTTGATTAATAATTTTCACCATATGGTTACGCGAGACACCATAGACTTGTGTCACTTCAGTGATACTCGTCATTTTGCCTTCTGGCAATGAAGCCATATATATCAATGCTCGCAATCCATAATCTGTAAAACTGGTTAATTGCACAATGACCTCTGAAAAGTGGTTTCCCCTATTAAAGTCGTTAAGGGATCAATAAATATTAATGAGAATATCATTTTATTAAGCAATATTATGTTTAATTTTTGGACATTTAGCAAAGATATGCTCAAAAGTGAGTTATTTCCGTCTCTCACTTGACCATCAACAAAATAATAGCGATATCACAGACAAAGAAAAAGCGATACTGTCGATTTTCAACAGATCGCTTTCTTATTTCTGACATTACAACAATAACATTGTCTTACTGTTTTTACGCGTTACTGATAAAACAGAAGCAAAACCGAGTGTAAAGCTGTCTTATCTTATATGTGTAACGCGTATGTGTAACGCGTATTGTTATCTCAATTTTAACCAACAAACAGATACGAAAAAATCGCCCCTGTCATTTTCAGGGACGATTTTCACATCAAACCAATTTAATGCAGATTATGCATCAAATGGATGACGGAGAATGATGGTTTCTGAGCGATCTGGACCTGTAGAAACGATATCAACAGGAACACCTGTTAATTCTTCTACACGCTTGATGTAGTTCAGTGCTGCTTGTGGCAGTTGAGCATGATCTTTCACACCAAACGTTGTTTCGTTCCAGCCTGGCATTGATTCATAGATAGGCTCGATACCTTCCCAATCATCAGCGGCTAAAGGTGTTGTATCAATCACTTCACCATTTGGTAAACGATAACCAACACACAGTTTCACTTCTTTCAGACCATCTAACACATCCAGTTTAGTCATACAGAAACCAGACAGTGAGTTGATTTGAACCGCGCGACGGATAGCGATGATATCTAACCAGCCAGTACGACGACTACGACCTGTAGTTGCACCAAATTCTTGGCCTTTCTCACGTAAGAAGTCACCCACTTCATCAAACAATTCAGTTGGGAATGGACCTGCACCTACACGAGTAGAGTAAGCTTTGATGATCCCTAATACGTAACCAACATAGCGAGGACCTAAACCTGAACCTGTTGCCACACCACCTGCGGTTGTGTTTGAAGAGGTTACATACGGATAAGTACCGTGGTCGATGTCTAATAAAGTGCCTTGTGCGCCTTCAAACATCACTAACTCACCGTTTTGTGTTGCTTTGTACAGTAAGTCAGAAACATCAACAACCATACCAGTCAGAATATCGGCGATTGCCATGATATCGTCTAAGGTTTTTTGGTAATCAACAGGTTCAACTTTGTAGTAGTTCACCAGTTGGAAGTTATGGTATTCGATGATTTCTTTAAGTTTTTGTGCGAACGCTTTTTTATCAAACAGATCGCCAACACGTAAACCGCGACGAGCAACTTTATCTTCGTAAGCAGGTCCGATACCACGGCCTGTTGTACCGATAGCTTTTTCGCCACGCGCTTTCTCACGCGCATTGTCTAATGCGATGTGATAAGGAAGGATTAACGGGCAAGCTTCAGACAGAAGTAAGCGAGAACGAACAGGAATACCACGATCTTCAAGTTGAGTCATTTCCTTCATCAGGGCTTCTGGTGATAAAACGACACCGTTTGCTATGATGCTAACAACATTTTCACGGAGAATGCCTGATGGGATTAAATGAAGAACGGTTTTTTCACCGTCGATGACTAGAGTGTGACCCGCGTTATGGCCACCTTGGTAGCGAACAACATATTTAGCGCGTTCTGTCAGCAAATCGACTATCTTGCCTTTGCCTTCGTCACCCCACTGGGTGCCCAATACGACAACGTTATTACTCATTTCAAAATACACTCGGTTGCTTAAAAAAGGATTCTACCATCTCAATTCAAGAGTTACAGTAGATTTTATCTAATTATGTCATCCCCGCTTTTAAGCAATAGATTATCTTGCCATTGTCAATATTTTTGCCAGAAAAATCCGCACCACAAACGTATTGTGAATTTTATCAACAGTTTTGATCGCAAAAACAGGAAGCAGAGTGACATAAAAGTGAAAATGGCGAAGAAGACGCTTCGGGATTGCCGAAGGTTTATCTTGAAATGCAATTTTCGCTTTATACTATCCCAGCTAAAACCATTTTGGAAACCATTAAGCGTAAATTTTCATCTTTTTATGCACAATTATTTATTTTTTAGCTTGAACACTCGCTTTATCTTATTGATATCAAAAAAAATCCCCCACGTTTTAAGGTGGAGGATTTTATTATTTACTCAAACGGTTTAATACGTTTGGAAATTACTCTTCAATCGCTCGCGCTTTTGTTGGTGCTTTCATATAGCGTAAGAAATCGCTATCTGGGCTTAACACCATGACGTCATTACCATCTTGGTTAAAGCTCTTCTCATAAGCACGTAAGCTACGAATGAAGGCGTAGAAGTCTGGATCTTGGTTGAATGCATCAGCAAACAGTTTAGTCGCTTGAGCATCACCTTCACCGCGAAGACGTAATGATTCACGCTCAGACTCAGCAAGTGTCTCTGTTACGGTCTTGTCCGCAGCTGCACGAATTTTCACAGCTTGCTCTTGACCTTGTGAGCGGTGACGACGCGCAACAGCTTCACGCTCTGCACGCATACGCTGATAAATCGCTTCAGAAACTTCCATCGGTAGGTTGATTTGCTTGATTCGAACATCAATCACTTCAATACCTAATGCCGCCATACTGTTCATATTGATAGCTGGCGCTTGGCCTTTGGTTTCTTCAGCGACTTTCTTCGCAGCAATAGCAATAGCATCATCAGCGGCACTTGAATCACGAGATGGAGTACCTTCATTCAGTGCATTACGAACATCAATGGTTAAACGACCACGAGAATCCGTAATAATTTGGTTTACGCTCATACGACCAATCTCAGAACGTAAGCGGTCACTGAATTTACGACGCAGTAATGTTTCCGCTTGCGTTGTATTACCACCACCTGTTGCCAGATAGTAAGTACTGAAATCACTGATACGCCATTTCAGATAAGAATCGACTAATAAGTCTTTATTCTCGCCTGATAAGAAACGGTCTTGCTGGATATTCATAGTTTGAATACGCGCATCCAGTTTTTTCACATTCTCAATAAATGGAATTTTAAAGTGAAGACCTGGCTCATAAACCACTGGTTTATTTTCAGCATCACGTACAACTTTCGCAAAGCGTAAAATAATGCCACGCTCATACTGTTGAACGACAAATACAGAAGAGTACAACAACGCTAAAATAATAACTGCAACAACAGCGATAACTTTACGCATGATTATTGTCCTCCTTGATTATTGCCGTAAGGCTGACCATAACCGCCATTATTACTACCATATCCACCATTACCATAAGTCGTTGTTGCTGGTTTTTGTGCTGGTGCTGGATTTGCAGCTGGAGCAGGTGCCGTTACACGAGCTGGCGCTTCAAGCGTATTCGATGGTGTAGATTGAGATTGCTGACGTAACATTTGCTCTAAAGGCAGCACTAACATGCTGTTACCTTTATCATTAGCAATAACTTTACGTGTTTTTGATAGCACTTTTTCCATCGTTTCAATGTAAAGACGCTCGCGAGTAATTTCAGGAGCAGCACGATATTCAGGTAAGATTTTAGCAAAACTTGCTACCTCACCTTCTGCTTTCATCACCACACTGGTTTTATAAGCAGTCGCTTCTTCAATCATACGTTGCGCGTTACCTTTTGCTAATGGTAACACTTCGTTTTTATAAGCTTCAGCTTGACGAATTGTTTTTTGTTCTTCTTCACGGGCAGCGATTACGTCATCGAATGCCGCTTTTACCGCTTCTGGTGGGCGAGCAACTTGGAAGTTGACGTCCACAATCGAGATACCCATGTTATAAGGACGGATAGTCTCTTCTAATTCTTGACGTGTTTGGTCACGAATTTCTGAACGGTTAGAAGTCAGAATTTTTTCCATTTCTGAACGACCAATAACGCCACGTACTGCGCTGTCAGTTGCCTGACCTAAGCTGTTAATTGGTGTTGTCAGGTTAAATAGGAAGGTTTCTGGATCGGAGACAACATACTGCACGTTTATCTCAACTTGAACCATGTTTTCATCTGACGTTAACATCATGCCACCCGTGGTTAAATCACGGATAGTTTTTACGTTAACAGGCTGAACTTCATCAATGAAAGTCGGTTTCCAGTTTAGACCAGGTTCAACGATTTGATAAAATTTACCAAAACGAGTCACTACGCCTTGTTCTGCCTCTTTGATGGTATAAAAACCACTTGCAGCCCAAACCACGACAACCGCACCTAATGCAAGAGAAATCAACAGATTTCCAGCATTGCTACGAGGACCGCCATTTTGCCCAGAAGAGGAGTTTCCACCTTTTTTACCGCCGAAACCACCAAGCTTTTCACTCAGTTTACGGAACATATCATCGAGATCTGATGCTCCGCGATTCCGACCTCCTTGATTGCCGTTGGAGTTACCGTTACCATCGCCATTATTATTGCCGCTGTTTCGGTTACCCCACGGGTCGCGGTCTTGTCCGTTGTTACCGGGCTGATTCCACGCCATGTTCTAGCTCCATTATTATGATTAGATTTATCAGGCTTAAGAGCCGATTTCGTCGCCAGCTCTCAGTTAATGTTCATTATTATGGCCGAATTTCAGACCACGTAATCCAATAAATTTGGTTCCTGCTTGCAAAGGCGGCGCCAGTCTACCATAGGCATACGTATGATTAGCCCAACTTTACCGTCTTTTTCAATCCATTCACGTTCTATCGACTGTAATTGATAAAAACGACTACGTAAGCGCCCTGTAATTTCTGGCGGTAAACGTAATTCAAAGTGTGCGATCTCACCTGAAAGACGTTCTGTCAACGCCTGATACAACAGAGGAATACCTTCGCCTGTTTGTGCAGAAACCCAAACCCTAACGGGTAAGTTTTCTTCATTTCGATCAATTCTTGGAGTGAAGTCTTCAAGAAGATCAATTTTGTTCATAACATGCAGTGTTGGTATTTCTTGAGCATCAATCTCTTCTAATACACTTTCAACTGCATGAATATTTTCCTCAAAACGGCTATCTGCTGCATCAATAACATGAAGAAGTAAGGTCGCTTCTCGTGTTTCTTGCAAAGTCGCTTTAAAAGCAGCAACAAGATCGTGAGGTAAATGTCGAATAAATCCAACAGTATCGGCTAATACAACGGTTCCAACATCATCAACTTGAATACGTCTTAGCGTCGGATCTAATGTTGCAAAGAGCTGATCTGCTGCATACACATCAGAACAGGTAATGTGATTAAATAAACTCGATTTCCCTGCATTCGTATAACCAACAAGGGATAATGTTGGTATATCAGCTTTACTCCGCGCTTGCCGTCCTTGTTCACGCTGACGCTCAACCCTACCCAATCGCATTAGAATTTGACTAATTTTACCTCGGAGTAAGCGGCGGTCTGTTTCTAGCTGAGTTTCGCCTGGTCCTCGTAACCCAATCCCCCCTTTTTGTCTTTCAAGGTGAGTCCACCCTCTGACTAAACGGGTTGATAAGTGACGTAACTGGGCGAGTTCTACCTGTAGCTTTCCTTCATGGGTTCTTGCTCTTTGAGCAAAGATATCAAGGATAACTCCCGTGCGATCAACCACTCGGCATTCACAAAGTCTTTCCAGATTTCGTTCTTGTGCAGGTGTCAATGCATGATTAAATAAAACAACATCTGCACCACTTGCTTTTACAGCCTCGGCAATTTCTTCTGCCTTACCTTCACCCACATAATATTTAGGGTGAGGTGCTTTACGATTTCCTGTAATAATCTGAACTGGTTTAACACCCGCAGATGTCACCAAAGATTCAAATTCTTGCAAATCATCAACGTTCTTTTCTTGAGAAAAGAAGACGTGCACTAAAACGGCTAATTCGCCACCTTCATAACGATCAAACAAAGGCGAAACCTCTTGGACTTTATAAAAACAGGAAAAAACATAGGTAAAGTCTCCCTACCTATGTTTTTCTTATATCAAGAATAATATTGGATTATTATTCTGCAACATCATCCTGCTGAGCAGCGCCACCATTGTAGCCTGTACCAGTTTGGTTCGTGCCTGTGTTGCTATGATGAGAAACAGGACGCGAAGGTACCACGGTAGAGATAGCATGTTTGTATACCATCTGACTTACTGTGTTTTTCAGCAAAATAACAAATTGGTCAAAAGATTCGATCTGACCCTGCAATTTAATGCCGTTTACCAAATAGATAGAAACGGGAACCCTTTCACGACGTAATGCGTTCAGGAAAGGATCTTGCAAAGATTGCCCCTTAGCCATTCTATGTTTTCCTTATTTTGTTGTTTTATATTAGAACCCAATTGGTTCGAAAAATGAACTACTCAAAAATTGCGCTTTGGCAACTATCAATTTTACACAAACCTACCATCTATGCACTAACTACCTGCAAAACAGTGTCAAGAGATTGTTT
>JAEYFY010000450.1 GCA_023454395.1 Pseudomonadota bacterium | reverse complement strand
CAATTTTATTTACAGAAGGGATATAGAATGTAGAAACAGCCATTATTGACTTCCTTTTTAGTAATTAAATCTATGTTTTAATATGTTCTATTCTTTTTGTTCTTAAATTGATCATCATCAAAATAATAAATAAATATCAATTTATTTATAATATTAGTACACGAATATAATATTGGTAATTTAATTACTCTATTAATTCAATAGGATAATACTATTAACATATTATTGTTTGTAATAAAATAATTTGAAAAGCTTATCAAAATAATCAAAACCAACTGTAAACATCACAGCAGAATATTTTTTTTAAAGTCGTATAATGACTTTAAATAAATAACTTATTAATTCAGGAGTCATTGATGTCTTTGACTATTTTTGAGCAACTCACTGCTTTATTAGATAAAAACCACGCTACTTACCGTGTAATGGAACACCCTACCGCAGGTCGTTCTGAAGAAGTTGCAAAAATCAGAGGAACAAAATTAGGACAAGGCGCAAAAGGACTTGTTTGCCATATAAAAGGTAACGGTGTTAAACAACATGTGCTGGCAATATTACCCGCCGATAAACAAGCTGACCTTTCAAAACTTGCTCACCAAATCGGGGGGACAAGAGCATCTTTAGCAAGCCCTAAAGAAGTGGATGATCTCACCCAGTGTGTCTTTGGCGCAATTCCCCCTTTTAGTTTTCATCCTTCATTGAAGCTTGTCGCTGACCCTTTACTTTTTGAACGCTTTGATGAGTTAGCGTTTAATGCGGGTACATTAGAGCGCTCTATTATTCTGAATACGCAAGATTACAAACGTATTGCACACCCCGAATTAATCTCTTTTATTCGTGACGAAGAAAACGAAAAATAAAAACGGTCAACTTATCTTTAACAATTACCCTAGTTATAAATTCAGCTAAGGGTAATTGTTAGCATGATATCTATTCCTGCTGTATGTATAGATTTACACCCTTAAAACTAATATTAGATAATCTAATCCGAAAACAACCCAATATTTAATTCCAATAAAAAGAAAAAAATCAGAATAAATTCCACTAATTTCTTATTACCCTATCAATAACGCTAAAAAATGTACAAGACAGAGATTATTAATAAATTTACTCGTTTCAGCACTCAATAATTTACTAAATAGGTTTTATTTTATTGACCTGAATTAGTAGTACATTTAAGTTAGCATCAATAAAAATACAATAATGTAAAACTTCATTTACAATTCGGTTATTTTCTAACATATAAATAAATATATAAACAATGTACCAATAGGTGCAGGGAAATTTTCATGCAAACTTCAACTAAAAAACAACCACTTTATAAAGTGCTATATGTGCAAGTTATCGTTGCCATCTTACTCGGTATCTTGCTTGGACATTTTTACCCTGACGTTGGTGAATCCTTTAAACCACTTGGTGATGGATTTATCAAAATTGTAAAAATGATCATCGCGCCTGTTATCTTCTTAACAGTCGTCACTGGCATTGCCGGTATGAATAATATGAAAGCTGTGGGTACAGTCGCGGGTAAATCCATGATTTACTTCCTGACTTTCTCTACCATTGCATTAATTATTGGTTTAATCGTTGCAAACGTTATTCGCCCTGGTGATGGTTTAAATATCTCTCCTGCTTCATTAGATGCGAGCAAAGTAGAAAGTTATGTTTCAAAAGCACATGACTCGTCTATTGTTGGTTTCTTAATGAATATCATTCCTGAAACAGTTGTTAGCCCATTAGTTAACGGCAATATTCTACAAGTACTGTTTGTTTCTGTTGTCTTTGGTATTGCATTAGCCTCTATCGGGACTCGTGGCGAGCCAGTTCTTAAGTTCTTACAAAACTTCTCAGAGCCAGTATTCAAAATGGTCGGCATGCTAATGAAATTAGCACCTATCGGCGCTTTTGGTGCAATGGCCTTTACCATCGGGAAGTACGGTATTTCATCAATCAGTAACTTAGTATTGCTCGTTCTGACTTTCTACATAACTTCATTATTGTTTGTTCTTGTCGTGTTAGGTGCTGTTGCAAAATATAATGGCTTCTCTATTCTCTCTTTAATTAAATATATTAAAGATGAACTTTGGTTAGTATTAGGTACTTCTTCTTCAGAAGCCGCTTTACCTAGCTTAATGCGTAAAATGGAAAATGTAGGCTGTAAAAAATCCGTCGTCGGCTTAGTTATTCCAACGGGTTACTCCTTTAACTTAGATGGTACTAACATCTATATGACCATGGCGGCTCTATTTATTGCGCAAGCTACAGGCATTGATCTTTCATTAACAGAGCAAATCACCCTACTCTTAGTTGCAATGATAAGTTCAAAAGGTGCTGCGGGTGTTACTGGTGCTGGCTTTATTACTTTAGCAGCAACCTTATCCGTTGTTCCTAGCGTTCCCGTTGCAGGTATGGCATTAATTTTAGGGATTGACCGTTTTATGTCAGAGTGTCGTGCATTAACCAACCTTGTGGGTAATGCTTGTGCCTGTATCGTTGTTGCTCGTTGGGAAAATGCCTTAGATAAAGAAAGAATGAATGATGTCTTTAGTGGTAGAGCATCAAGTGAATTTATTGAAGAGGCTCCATTGGCGACTATTGAAACTGAGTCTGATAACTCAATTAAAATCCCAGTAAAATAAAAATCATTTACATGATCCATAAAAGAGCGCTTATGCGCTCTTTTACTTTTAAAATAATCAAACAAAAACAAAGAATTAGATAAAATACCCTTTCTCATTTCTTCCTTTTCATCTTTTTTTACATTTAAACCATTTAATTCACCAAAAAATAAAGCCAAACACACATATTTTTAAATAAACATAATAAATTAAAACAAAATATAATTTCATTAACTTATTGATTTATGAAAAATAAATTCCACAAATGTCGATAAATTGAAATTAAATCTATTTTTTTAGATGAAGAGCACAATATTTGATAAAATCAACTTTATTTTATTGACCTGATTTACTCATACCTTTAAGTTACCTGTTACAACAAAATAAATGTAAATAATAATTTACAACATAATGACTTTTTAATTATTCAAATATCTTTCAGTTACAGGGAATTTTTATGCAGACTTCATCCCGCAAGCTCCCCTTTTATCGTGTGTTATATGTCCAAGTAATTATCGCTATCATTCTGGGTATTCTGCTGGGTCATTTTTATCCAGATGTGGGTGGATCTTTCAAACCGTTAGGTGATGGTTTTATCAAAATCGTCAAAATGATTATTGCACCTGTGATTTTCTTAACTGTAGTCACAGGTATTGCTGGCATGAATAATATGAAAGCAGTAGGAAAGGTAGCTGGTAAATCAATGATTTACTTCTTAACCTTTTCGACTATTGCGCTGATTATTGGATTAATAACCGCGAATATTATTCGCCCTGGCGATGGCTTAAATATCTCTCCCGAATCATTAGATAGTAGTCGAGTAGAAATGTATGTCACACAAGCACACAGTTCTTCTCTTGTTGATTTTTTAATGAATATCATCCCAGATACTATCGTTAGCCCATTAGTTAACGGCAATATCTTACAAGTATTGTTTGTTTCTGTGATTTTTGGTCTAGCATTAGCATCAATAGGTTCACGGGGTGAGCCTGTATTAAAATTCTTACAGCATCTTTGCGACCCGATTTTTAAGATGGTGGGTATGCTAATGAAGCTAGCACCTATTGGTGCCTTTGGTGCCATGGCTTTTACAATAGGTAAATATGGTATTTCTTCTATTGGCAATTTAATGTTGTTAGTGATTACCTTTTATCTTACTGCATTACTTTTTGTACTCGTAGTATTAGGCGCTGTTGCCAAATATAACGGCTTCTCCATTCTCTCTTTAATTAAATATATTAAAGATGAGTTATGGTTAGTATTAGGTACCTCTTCATCTGAAGCTGCCCTCCCCACATTAATGAGTAAAATGGAGCAACTGGGCTGTAAAAAATCTGTCGTTGGTTTAGTTATTCCAACGGGTTATTCTTTTAATTTAGATGGCACCAATATCTATATGACAATGGCAGCTTTATTCATCGCTCAAGCAACAGGCGTTGATTTGTCATTAACAGAACAAATTACGTTACTGTTTGTTGCTATGATCAGCTCAAAAGGTGCTGCGGGTGTTACAGGAGCCGGTTTCATTACTCTTGCCGCAACATTATCGGTTGTTCCTAGTGTTCCTGTTGCTGGTATGGCATTAATTCTAGGGATTGACCGCTTTATGTCAGAGTGTCGTGCATTAACTAATCTTGTGGGTAATGCTTGCGCTTGTATTGTTGTCGCTCGTTGGGAAAATGCCTTAGACAAAGAGAGAATGAATGGTGTTTTTAGTGGCAAAATATCAAGAGAAGACTTTGCCGATGATAAATTAGTCTCTGATAATGTAAATGAAGAACCTCATTATGTGAAAGTCACTGAGCAATAGATTGGACTTTTTCTTAACTTAATTTCTTAACTCAATTTCTTAACTTAATAATGATAAAAGAGAGTGTTTAAATAAATACTCTCTTTTTATTATGCTATTCATTTTTAATTAAAATGCTACTGACAATTATTGTCACTTTAATGGATTAAAATAAGTGTAATAGAAAAAATAGGATATTGGCTATGACACACTTCGATCATCAACAAGGTAAAATCTTACTTATTGATAAGTTAGTTTTTTAATACTTACTCTATTATCTCTCTTAACAAAATTTCTGTTGGTTTGTACTCATTATTTTTCAACGTAGAATAATACTTTATGGGTTGCCAATGGTTACTATAAATGCAGTGTATCCATCCGTAGAGTCTTCTTTGATGCTATCAATCGCCAATTGATTATTCTCAGCTAATTTATTTTCTTTAAATAATTTGGTTTTCCCTGACCAAGAGGCTTCACCATCGGGTCTAAACCCAGGATTAAACCAATGCCCTCCATCAACTCCTAGTACCCATAATTTCTGTTTTGTCGCTTCTTTACAAACTTCCATAGCTGCTTTAGGAGATAATTTCATTGAGGCATTACCTTTTAGCTTAAAGAAATCAGTCCCGTTGTTATATAAAACGCCATGATTAAATAGTTTCTTTTCCATTATTTGTTATTCCATCTTATTCTTGAATAATCAATCCAATCAGGATCTGTCTTATCACTAACTTGCGTAACTTCGCCCGTACGATCATTAACTACTACATACTTATCAGGCTGACCATATACGGTGGCAGGATCATCACGCCCTAGCCTTCTGGCGTAGCTTTAAGTTTATTAATAACAGCGACTAGAGCCTGATATTGTTTATCAATATTAGCTAATCTTTTCTTCGCTAATAGTCAAATGAATCAATATCACTCATATAAATTCCTTTTTATATTTAATAGCACACAACCACTGCATGCAACCACAGTACATTCAATAATAATTGTAAAACAATCATCTTATTTCGGATATATTCGTAATAATTATCATTAGTATTTAATTCTTCCTTGAGTTAAATATATTTGATTAATTACCAATGCCGGCGAAGCAGTAATTGAATTTAATCGCTCAAAATAAAAAAGGTGCTGTATTATCAGCACCCCTAAAAACTATAGCTTATTGTTTTAACATTTTATTCCATCCACTCAGTATGGAATACGCCATCTTTATCAGTACGTTTATAAGTATGCGCACCAAAGTAGTCGCGTTGAGCTTGGATTAAGTTTGCTGGTAACACTTCTGCACGATAGCTATCGTAGTAAGAAATAGCTGCAGAGAATGTTGGAGTAGGAATACCTGCTTGTACGCCATAACAAACAACATCACGCAGAGCTTGTTGGTAATCGTCAGCGATTTGTTTAAAGTATGGCGCTAACAGCAGATTTGCAATGTTTGCATCTTCGTTATAAGCATCTGTGATTTTTTGCAGGAATTGAGCACGGATGATACAACCCGCACGGAAAATCTTCGCAATTTCACCATAGTTTAAATCCCAGTTATATTCGTCTGACGCTGCTTTCAGTTGTTGGAAACCTTGCGCATAAGAGACGATTTTACCTAAATACAGTGCACGACGAACATTTTCAATAAAGGCTTTTTTATCACCGGAGAATGCTTTAGGTGTAGGGCCAGATAATACTTTAGATGCAGCAACCCGTTGATCTTTTAATGAAGAGATATAACGAGCAAATACAGACTCAGTGATAAGAGTAACCGGCACGCCTAAATCTAAAGAGCTTTGGCTAGTCCATTTACCTGTACCTTTATTTGCCGCTTCATCAAGAATAACATCAACAAGGTATTTACCTTCGTCATCTTTTTTACGGAAAATATCAGCTGTAATTTCAATCAGAT
>JAEYFY010000457.1 GCA_023454395.1 Pseudomonadota bacterium | reverse complement strand
TGGCAAGCTCGCCGATTGTAGTTTCGTGCCATTTAACAGCCTAATATATTGAGAGTTATGGTATCTTATACCTTATTTTCTTCATATAGGTATTCCTTATGTCAGGCAAATTGCGTCTGTTAATTTCAGAGTCTTATGATCCTTGGTTTAACCTTGCTGTTGAAGAGTGTATTTTTAGACAAATGCCCGCTGATCAACGCGTACTTTTTCTTTGGCGTAATGATAATACGGTAGTCATTGGTCGAGCGCAAAATCCATGGAAAGAGTGTAATACCCGTAAAATGGATGAAGATGGTGTGAAATTAGCACGCCGTTCAAGTGGTGGTGGCGCTGTTTTCCATGATCTTGGCAATACTTGTTTTACTTTTATGGCAGGAAAGCCAGAATATAATAAAACGATTTCAACTCAAATTATTCTTAATGGATTATTAAACGCAGGCATTAATGCTACGGCATCAGGGCGTAACGATTTAGTCGTTCCCCAAGATGATGGTGAAAGAAAGGTTTCTGGATCAGCCTATAAAGAGACTAAAGATCGTGGTTTTCATCATGGTACATTATTAATAAATGCTAACTTATCTAGATTAGCTAATTACCTCAATCCCGATCCGAAAAAACTTCAAGCTAAAGGTATCACCTCTGTACGCTCCAGAGTGGCTAATTTGGTTGAGATCAAACCTAATATTACCCATGAAAAATTGTGTGAAACTATCACTGAAAGCTTTTTTGAATACTATGGTGAGCGAGTAGAAGCAGAGATTATTTCACCACAAAAATTACCTGATTTACCCGGTTTTGAAGAAACTTTCACTAAACAAAGTAGTTGGGAGTGGAATTTTGGACAAGCACCTGCATTTTCACATCTTTTAGATAATCGTTTTAAATGGGGGGGAGTAGAGCTGCATTTTGATATTGAGCGTGGCAACGTTATTAGAAGCCAAATATATACAGACAGTTTAGATCCTGCGCCATTAGAAGCATTATCAGAGATGTTGGTAGGGCAACGTTATACACCTGAGTCTCTAAAAGGGCTTATTGAGCAACTCATTCAGCGATATCCTAACAATAAAATAGAGCTTAACGAGCTTCAAGAATGGCTTATGACAGCGATAGCGTAATTTTTATCAACGTTAGAAAACGATAAACAATAAGCATAAAAACCAGCTAAAAAAGCTGGTTTTTTCATGAAGAATAACGTGATGCGAACTGGATTAGTGATTTTCACATGACATAAAGCAATGAGTGTCTGGCATTTTGCCATTTTCTCTAAATTTAGCGGGTGTAGTATTGAAATGCTTTTTAAAGATGCGTGTAAATGTTGCTTGAGAGCTAAAGCCATACATTAAAGCGATATCTAAAATAGACATATCTTTTTCTTGTAATGATTTAGCTGCTTCTAATAAGCGACGTTTGCGAACATATTCGCCTAATGTGCAGCCTTTAAAGTCTTTAAAAATGCGTTGCAAGTGCCACTTAGAGTAACCACTTTTATTTGCAATCGTATCGATTTTTATACCTTCGTTACGTTGTAACTGGGTTTCTAACCATTTCAGAATATCATTAACGACATTTTCAGCCATAAAACCTCCCACAAAAATGGTGGGGACACAGTGCCCAAGTAAATAGAATAGTAACGTATGTTATTTATAACCTATTTTAAGCATGGGGAAAATAACAGGTAGGCAAAAAGTGCTTTTCGTGATTGATAATCATTATCACAACGATAGGTGAGGCTTATATAGTTTAAGTAAGGTTCAACTTGCTGAATCTTTCTGATTAAAAATGTTATTTTGTATGACTTTTAGTTTGTTGAATTTATTGATTTATTTTTTCAACTTAATAATACTGTTATACCTTTTATTTGTCGTTCTGTTATGCTTTTTTGTGCGAAACACAAGCTAATCATTGATTAAGGTGTATTTAAAAGTCAATTTATTTGACTAACCATTGAAAAATTAAAATAAGATTTACTAATCAATTGATGTGGTATTGCCTTCACCATTTTATTTTCACTTGATAAGTTTATTGATAATAAATTAACTAAGCCACCCTTTAGAAAGTAACGCTAAAAGGTGGCTTGGTAATAAAAATTTAGGTAGTGTTCTTTTTAAGGGCGTAGAAAAACTTGAGGATATAAATGTTCTGGATGAGTATTAACACTCACATCTGCACCATACCATTTTTGTATATTTTCTGTTGTGAGTACGCTGTGTGGCGTACCTTCACAAACTAACCTTCCTTGATGCAGTAATAAAATTCTATCAGCATAAAGAGACGCTAAATTAAGATCATGCAAAACACAACAAACCATAAGATTCTGTGTTTTTGCCAATTGTTTTAATAAACGTAAGCTGTGTTGCTGGTGGTAAAGATCAAGTGCGGAAGTTGGTTCATCAAGGAACAATACGGCTTCTTGTGGTGTAGGGTGCCATAATTGCGCTAGCACTCGAGCAAGTTGTACTCGTTGTTGTTCTCCACCCGATAATTGACGATAGTCTCTATCTTTAAATTTTAAACAATCTGTTTGGAGTAGTGCGGTTTCAATGGCCATTTTTTTATGTTGCTGTCCATGAGGTGTTCTTCCCATAGCAACGACTTCTTCGACTGAAAATGAAAATGAGAGCTGACTATTTTGTCGCATAACGGCACGGTTTTGCGCTAATTGTTGGCTATTCCATTGTGAATATTTTTTTTGCTTAAAATAACATTGGCCTTGTGTAGGTGTTGTATAGCCTGTTAGTAAACGTAATAGCGATGATTTTCCTGCGCCATTAGGACCAATAATGGCAACTAACTCCCCAGCATTCAGTGAAAGTGACACATCATCAATAATGGTCTTATTGCCAATTTGGTAAGTTAAATTATTTCCATAAAGTAATGGTGTGTTTTGTTTTTCAATCATGACATTCTTCCTGCGGGTTGTCGTAAGATCAGCCAAAGGAAATAAGGGCCACCAATTAATCCTGTAATCAGCCCCACAGGGATTTCTGCTGGAGATACTAGTGTTCGTGATAATGTGTCAGCAGCGAGTAATAGTGTTGCACCACCTAAAATAGTGGCAGGTAATAGCCATACATGGTTACTACCAATACGCATACGAATAAGGTGTGGAACGACAAGCCCAATAAATCCAATAACACCACTCAGTGCGACAGCACAGCCAATTAAAATGGCGCTAAGAAGTAACAGAATAAATTTGGTTCTTCTTACATTTAGCCCTAAGTAATGCGCTTCTTCATCACCAAGTTGTAATAGGTTTAATTTATGGCTTTGCCAACATGCCAAAATGCTGACAGGAATGATCACAAGGGTTGCAATGGATAAAGTTTTCCAGTCAATTTGGCTTAATGAACCCATCATCCAAAGTGAGAATTGACGTAGCTGTTGGTCGGTACTGATGTAACTTAATACACCAATAAAAGACATGCATAGCGCATTGATAGCAATACCAGCAAGCAATAACCGCGCTAAATTACCATCACTCAATTGATGCAATGAGAAGATAATCATTGCCACAATTAAACCGCCAACAAAGGCAGCAACAATATGGCTGTAGAATGCAAAAGCTGGCGAAAAAGAGAACGGTAGAATAATTACAATGGCAACCATTAGTGCCGCACCGCTACTAATACCAAGTAAACCAGGATCAGCTAATGAGTTTCTAAATAATCCCTGCATTATTGCGCCTGATATTGCTAATGCGCCCCCAACAAGAATAGCCAATAATACCCGAGGGAGACGGATATCAAGCCAAATTTGCCATTCCATATCATCAAAAGAACTATTCCATAGTGTATAAAACGAAAGGGCTAATGCACCGCTATTCACAGAAATTAATGTAACAGTGGTGAGTAAAAAGAGTAAAACTAAAATACTCATCCACGGTGAACGAAAACGAGACATTATTGCTCCAATGCTTGACGAATTTGATGCATGACTTCTGGTGTTGAAAGGGTAAAGCCTAATAATCCCATGTCATCAACAACAACATAATGCTTGTTTTTACCCGCGGGTGTGTATTTTATGCCGGGTAATTCCCATAGTTTTTCAATTCCGCCAATGCCTTTAATACCTTCTTTAGTTACTAGTAAAATATCAGGTTGGCTTGCAATCACACCTTCTTGAGAAAGTGGACGATAGCTTGTAAACCCTTGCATGGCATTTTTACCACCCACCAGTGAAATAATGGTATCTGCAGCTGTATTTTGACCCGCTGCCATTGGAACAACACCACCATGACTCATGATATAAATGACTTTTTTATCGATAGGAGTGGTTGAAATTTGCTTGATAGAGAGGGCGAGCTTCTCTTTTAGTTGATGACCTTCTTGTTCTTTATTTAAAACAGTTGCGATGATGTCTATTTTTTCATTAATGGCTTCTAATGAATGTGTACCAGTAATCGTTTTAACAGCAACTCCAGCTTCTTTAATACGACGTAATGCTAAAGAAGGGCGAGCGAGTTCACTGGTAATGATCAATGTTGGTTTGACAGATAAGATCCCTTCTGGGTTTAGCATTCGCATATAACCCACATCAGGAAGTGTTTTCACTTGTTCAGGAACTAAACTGGTGCTGTCTCTTGCAATAACTTGCTCACCTGCACCTAATGCGAAAACAATTTCTGTAATATCGCCACCAATAGTAACGATACGCTCATTGGCCGAAGTGATGGACGATATGACGCTACACAGGATCAAAAGAAGCCATTTTTTCATTAAATCATTCTCCGATTAGGCGATTTTAGTGAGAGTGTTCACTTGTTCACGCCACTGTAGTTGCTCAGCAGTACCTTCAGTGCGTTGTCCATAGAGTTGAGCAATTTGCTGTCCCTTGTTATCAAAGACTTCAAGACTGGTAACAAAACCATCTTGAGTTGGTTTACGTGTTACCCAACTTTCTGCAATTTCACTTTCAATTAAATGAAGTGTAAAAGCAGGATTGAAAACATTGATCCAAATTTGCTCGCTATTTTCAAATTGATGCGGTACTAGACGATCAATTTGACCTGTGAAAATTTGTACACAACCACGGCTACCGACAAATATCATGATCTCATTTTGCGCTTCTTTAGCTAGCTCTAATAAGGTTTTCAGCGCGTTGTTATCAACTTGATAAGCAAGATCATCAGGAACCGCTTTGAATGCTTGTTGACGACTTAAGTTGTTTTCTTTTAGTAATTTGAAGAATTGGTGAACGTCAGTCATTGAACGCCATTGTTGTTCAAGTTGTTCCGCTAATTCATTACTAACAGGCGTGTTTGAGTATGGTTCAACAGGAGTGATATCAAGAGCAGGATTTTCTTCTGATAAGAATGATTGAATAAGTGCATTCCATTCATCCATATTCGTGTTATCTGTCGCATAGACTTTATGTAATGCATCACCATGCATATCAAAGAATTGAATGCTATAACGCGTTCCTTTTGCTGTTTCTTCGGTAAGTGCAAAAATACTTGACCAATAAGCGAAGAAGAAGCGTAAATCCATAGCACGCGGATTTAAGATTAAACCTGCGTGATCGTTAAAACGGGCATTTGTGTATTCACCAAGGTGTTCATGAACTGCAATATCATTACGAGTAATTGCTTTGACTTCACCTACTTTACTTAATGCTTTTAATAATTCTTGTACATCATTACGTAGACGCTTTGCATCGTGCCCTACACGGGCATGAGTGAGTTCGGCTTCACTGACATTTAAGTAAGTTGCGAGATCTCGCGCGAACGATGCTTTTTTGTCCGCTTTAGCTTGCAGGTAGCTCTCATAAAGAGGTTTATTCACAGAAACTCCTATTATATCGTTGATTTTATTGTTAATTACCACTGATAACTCACAAGTACTTTTGCATTTCGGCCTTCTTGAGGAATACCTGCAGAAGAGTAATACGTTTTATCAAATGCGTTACCCAGTACAAATGAGGTTGTTAGCCCCTTTAATGAGGCATTACCTTCATAACGAAGGTAAAAATCATTAACGCCATAACCTGATTGTTGGCGATTGGTTGGACGATTAAAACGGTCATGCTTGGTAAAGTCCGTTTTTTTGGTAAATTGACCGACCCAACCCACAGAAAAATCGGTACTCGGTACAGGAATATCAAAGCGACTGGTTAATGTATCTGGCTCAATTGAGGTAATTGAGGCGTTAGTCGCATTATCTTTCCCTTTGGTATGGTTGTAGGCTAAATCCCAATTGAAGAATTTCGATTGGTAACTCATAGAAACATCCCATCCCCAAATAGTTGCTCTTGGAATATTTGTTGATTGTGTATATCCCTGAAAAATAGCAACATCTGCATCAATATAATCTTTTGCGCGAGTATTGAAATGGGCAGCTTTAATTTTCAGATTATCATTATTAGATAATAAGTCGTCGAATTGAAAACCTAACCCATATTCAGTAGTTGAATTGGTTTCAGGCTTTAAATTAGGGTTTGGACGCCAATAGTTTGTTGGCGCGCCAGGGAAAGGTGCATCAAAATGTTTTGCATCGTTATACATCTCACCTAAAGTTGGCGCTCTAAATGCTTGTGAGTAAGAGGTATACAGCATTGACCAGTCAGTTGGTGTGATACTGATTGCCCCTTTTGATGACCATTTATCCGCAGTAATGTCATCATAACGATCGTTTTGGCTCTTATATTTGTCAAAACGTGTTCCTAAAATTAGGGAGACAGGTAAATCACGTAAAGTGACTTCATCTTGTACCCAACCGGACATAAAACGGATATCGGCTTGTGGGAAGCTTTCTGCATTTTGGCTTGGTGATTGTTTTTGTTTATAAACCTCGCCACCATAAGTCAATCCATGTGATGCAAAGCTGTACGTACCCACCTGTGAGCGGTTTTCGAGTTTTACGCCATAGGTTTTTTGCTCTCGACCTTCAAATCCTTTTTGTACCGTTTTGGCATTGATATCAACTTCACTGTAATAAGCCTGTGTTTTCAAATTAATCCATTGTGAATCTGAAGGATCAAATTGATAGGTTAACTGAACATCTTTTTGTGTCGTGGTGCGATCAGTTTCTACATTAGCAAGTGTAGGATTTGAGGGAACTTGAGGATTTTTAGGTTGATTTGTATTGTTATGGTAATAGCGGAATTGTCCACTTAATGTGTTGCTATCATCAATTAACCAGCGTCCTTTAGAAAGGAGATTAATAATGGTTTCGTCATTTTGAGCGCGATAACCACCACCATAGCGGGTATCACCTTTATCACGGGCTGAGAATGCGACGAGTCCATCAAGGTTATCGTGTCGGCCAAAAGCCGTAACACCCAAACCTTGACTATGCTGGGCGGTATTACCAAGACCAGTAACGCGAACACCGCCTTGTTGATTATTTGAAAGCAAGTCGCTTGCATCAACCGTATCGTAAGCGATAACACCACCAAGGGCGCCGCTACCATATAACAGAGCAGAAGGACCACGAATCACTTCAACTTGTTTTATAAGCAGAGGATCAACAAAAATACTGTCGATATGACCGGTGTCTGTTCCTTGGCGAACGCCATCTACAAGTGTCAATATTCCATTCTTACTGTATCCACGCATACTGATGGTTTCGCCATTGGTACGACCTGCACCTGAAATTGAAATTCCCGGTACATGACGAAGTAATTCAGAAGCGCTTCCTGCGGTTTCTGACAACGCATTGTTATTTTTTATAACCGTTGACATCATCGGTAATGTAAAGCTATCACGCTCATTACCTGTCGCATAAACTGTAAGCACTTCTGTTTGTTTCTTCTCATTAGTTTGGGTCTTTTCTTGTGCAGAGGCACAAGCAGAAGAAACTGCAATTGCCAGTAAACTGAATTTAATCAATAGGGATGACTGAGACATGCAGATGGATCTCCGTTATTTAATGGGCTGTTAAATACAGCCCTTTGTTATGTAAATTATTGCTCCTCATCTACCAGCGATAACTGATGGACATTTTGATATTTCGACCTTCTTGTGGCACACCTAATGCTGAGAAATATTCTCGATTAAACGCATTGGTGAGCGCTAACGCGGCTTGAATATCTTTATTGTTTTGAGATTGATAACTGATTGAAAAATCGTGAATACCATAGCCTGGATATTGAGTAATAAGCTCTTGCATTCGATTTGTGGTTTTACCTTTCACATGAGGCGCTTGTCCACGATGTGTGCCTTTATTCGCGGTAGTACCAGCGAATTTTCCTGACCACCCTAATGAGAATGGGGTTTTAGCGACAGGAAGTTGAATAAAGGTCGTCAGTATTTCAGGGCGAACCGGCGAAATGGTTTCATGTGTGGTTAACTCTAGGGTATGAGTACGGTTATAACTTAAGCCTAGAGAAATTAATGGGTGTGAATAACGCAGACTAAGATCAATACCTTCAATCATTGCGTTGGGAATATTAAATGCTTGGAGATTTAATTTACCCGCAAATGAACTTGAATGCCAAGGACCATAAGTAATGTAATCTTTTGATTTAGTATCAAAATAAGCAGCTTTTAAAATGAGTTTATCTTGTTGTGATAAAAGCTGTTTAAATGAGAAATCAGCGCCATATTCCCAAGTGCTATTTCTTTCAGGTTTTAAGTTTGGATTAGGCACCCAATGCGCATTAAAAAAACCCGCTTTAAAATGGAATGAATCATTAAACATTTCATTTAAAGTTGGCGCGCGAAACGCAGTTGAATAGGTAGAATAAAGTTGTAACCAACGTGTTGGTGTGAAGGCTAACGTGATATTTTCAGTGGTTCCTCGATAACTCGATGTATGTTTTTCTGCTTGTAATGTTTTAGCCGAAAATTTACTGAAGAAAGGATCAAGCCCTTCACCAGGTATATTTTTGTAATAGTGATAACGTATACCTGTTGTGAGTGTAAGAGGGAGTGATGGTGTACTGAGAGAACTTTGCAACCAACCTGCGATATAATTCATTTTCGCTAAAGGAAAGTTTTTTGCTTGTTCATTTGATTGCATTTTCTGCTGATAAGCTTCTGTACCAATAATCACAGATTGATTAAATGTATCAAACCAATTGATACTGGCATTATCTTCAAATTTAAGCCCGTAAGTCGATTGTGTACGTGCTTCGTATTTACCTATTTTACCTTGGATATTTTTTTTTAAATCTGACGTTGTTAATTTAGTATCCGTTAAAAACGTTTGGTTAATATCAAACTGTGAATAGTAAAGATAAGTGGTTAAATCTAACCATGAGTTTGTATCAGAAACATAATGGTGAGTGAGCGCATAATTTTTTTGCTGAGTGTCGCGCTGCATCTGGTTACTTTCATTCTTGCCAAATCCGCCCATTCGATGCAAAACTTCTCGTTGTTCACCTGAATTATCATAATGGCGAGCTGAAATAATAAGTGTTTGATTTTCAGTTGGATAAAAATAGGCTTTTGCAAAGAAATTTTTAATATGCTCGTGGTTTTCTAATTTATCACCATTAGCAAGACGAATAGGACCACGTTGGCGTTGGCTATACGCAAATAAACCTTCTGCAATATCGTGTTTGGCTGCAATCATGCCACCATAAGAAAAATGGCGATCTGCTGATGAAACTGAGCTAAATAGTTTTGCGCCTAATTTTTTATCCGTACCTAATATAGAGCGAGGATCAAGAGTATTAAACGCGACAACGCCTCCCATAGCACCTGCACCATGCAAAGTGGATGCGGAGCCATGTTTTACATCAACACGTCTAATTAAAGAGGGATCAAGAAAGATACCACCTAAATTATTTATGGTGTTCTCTAGTGGTTGATGAATACCATCGACGAGGATCTTGATACCTTTTTGGTCGTATCCTCGCATTAAAATATTCGTGCCATTTGTGATACCGGTTCCTGATAACGTCACACCAGCAACATCTTTTAATATTTCACCAGTAGTTGATGCGGTTTGTGTTTTAGCCGAAGAAGTATCAATAACAGAGTGAAAGTCTGAGGATCGATCGTCGTTATAGCCAATAACAGTAATAGAGTCCGTTCCTGTATTTTCAGGGTGTGCAGAGGCAATAGGGGAATACAACAGACAAAGCGCTGTTGCTATACCTGAATATTTGAAATGTTTCTTCAGCATACACATACCATAAATATCCATAAAAAGTCCTTGTATATGGAGTTATTTAGCTGGCTGCCTAGCTGAGTCGATAGGTGGCTTGCACGTTATTGTCAAAAAAGATTATTTAGTCAGGATAAGTTTTCCTGCTTTAGTTTGGCGTAGTTGGTACAACTCTCCGTTATGTTGAATGTAAACCATGCCATCTTTACCTAATAACTCAATACTATTAATCGATTGAATTATTGAAGAATGAGAATTTTGTTTGGTTAAAGAATTATCCAAATTATTAGCTTTTTTATTCATAATACACTAAGAGTAATAAGCGTTATCATTATGATAATCATTATCGTTAACAAAAGTGTTTAGACAAGCTTTTTTTAACGTAAATAAGTAAATTTAAGTCATATTGTGAGTAATAAAGAGGTAGGTGATGAAATTTAAAACAATGGAATAAAATAGGCTGATATTTTACCTGAATATAAAGTCAGAAAGAGGGAGGATCAGGAGGAACATAATGAATATAAAAGATAAAAGGGGATAAGGATATCCCCTTAAAGACAAGACTATTGAAATCGACTCTCAACGGCTTGTGCTAATAACTCAAGAAGTTGTTCTGTGTCATTCCAGCTTAAACAAGGATCAGTGATTGATTGCCCATAATTAAGAGGTTTATTTTGCACAACTTTTTGGGAGCCTTCTTGTAAAAAGCTTTCAGCCATCACGCCAACAATTGCTTGTGAGCCATCTTTAATTTGTTGACCAACATTTCTGGCTACTTCTAATTGACGACGATGAATTTTTTCACAGTTGCCATGGCTAAAATCGATAATAAGATGCTCTGGTAAATCTACTTGTTTTAGCGCATCAACAGCGTCAGCAATATCGCTTGCGTGATAATTAGGTTTTTTACCTCCGCGCAGAATAATATGACCATACGGATTACCACTGGTTTGGTAAATTGTCATACGGCCATTTTTATCTGGCGATAAGAAGGTGTGGCCAACACGAGAAGCTCGAATAGCGTCAATCGCAATGCGGGTATTACCATCAGTGCCATTTTTAAAGCCAACAGGGCAAGAAAGCGCAGAAGCCATTTCACGATGAACTTGGCTTTCAGTCGTTCTAGCACCAATGGCACCCCAACTAATTAAATCTGCAATATATTGGCCTGTAACCATATCGAGAAATTCAGTTGCAGTGGGTAAACCTAATGCATTTATTTCAATTAATAGCTTTCTTGCAAGGCGAATACCTTCGTTGACGTTGCAAGAGTTATCAAGGTAAGGATCAGAGATTAAACCTTTCCAACCAATGACCGTACGTGGCTTTTCAAAGTAGGTTCTCATGACGATTTCTAAGCGGTCATGATAACGTTCTTTTAGCTGATTAAGCTTAGAGGCGTACTCTTTGGCCGCTTTAGGATCATGAATAGAGCAAGGGCCTACAATCACTAATAGTCGTTGGTCTTCTCCGGTAAGGATTGCTTCAATTCGTTTACGTGCTGATGTGATATTTTGGGTTATCTCATCAGAAATGGGGAACTCTTGTGCTAAGGTTTCTGGTGTTACTAGACTATCTAGCACCTTAGTCCGTAGTTCGTCTGTCTTTAGCATAATTCATCTCAATAAATATACAGGGTAAGTCTACCCAGTGATTAAGATCACAATAAACGAAATTCAGCTAATTTCAACAGCCTTCTCAGTGAAAACCGAATAAAAAAATGACAAAAATGCGTTAGAACATTCTTCTTGCTAATCCCATAGAATCAATCACCTTGGTTGAAATTTCTTCAACAGAATAGTTGGTGGTGTTGAGATAAGGAATGTTGTTCTTTCTAAAGAGTGCTTCAACTTCTGATAATTCAATTCTACATTGACGAATAGAGGCATAACGGCTGTTTTCACGACGTTCACCACGAATAGCGGCTAAGCGTTCTGGTGCAATGGTTAAACCAAACAATTTATGTTGGTATTCTTTTAATTCAGCAGGCAGTTTTAAGAAATCCATATCATCTGCGGTGAAAGGATAGTTGGCAGCCTGAATACCAAATTGCATTGCTAAATAGAGGCTGGTGGGCGTTTTTCCGCAACGAGAAACACCAATTAAGATTACTTGTGCTTGGTCGAGATTACGTAATGATATGCCATCATCATGGGAAAGGGTGTATTCGATAGCGGCAATACGAGCATCGTATTTACTAAGATTTTTTTCAGTCAATCCATGGGTTTTATTTAATTTTGGCGATGCTTTGATCCCCATTTCTTTTTCTAGTGGTAATACAAGAGACTGGACAATATCCTGACAAAAACCCTCACTGCTATTTATTATCTGTTTAACTTCAGGGCTGATAATAGAATAAAAAACCAGGGGTTTAGCGCCACTCTTTTTATAAATTTCAGAGATTTTCTGTTTTATTTCTTCAGCTCTTTCTACAGTAGACACAAAAGGCAATGTATAACTTTTCATTTTTAATGGAAATTGAGAAAGCACCGCATGGCCTAATACCTCTGCCGTAATCGCTGTACCATCAGAGATAAAAAAGACTGTCCTATCAATGGGTTCATTATTATCACAATTAATAGAATTCAAGCTTAATATCATAACACCCACCTTTTTTTAGCTGAATTAGCAAATCAAACAATATTATCTATAGCATTTTTAGTGATTATAAAGGATAAAAAAATAAAGTTTTCTGGTTGATCGATTCACCTTTCTATATTCAGCATAACATTGTGATACGCTTATTTACGTTGTCGTTTTGACAGCGGGTTTTTCTTTTTTTCTCTCTCTCATAATTGTTTAAAAAAGGATTGTTCTCAATGTCCAGCAATAGCCTCACCCCGTGCAATGTGCTTTGGTATAACCAATTAGGTATGAATGACG
>JAEYFY010000446.1 GCA_023454395.1 Pseudomonadota bacterium | reverse complement strand
TCAGTTGTTCTATATCATTTAAGAACATCATTCTTGCAAAAGAATCACCAATATATTGATAGGCAAATTTCATTGCTATTTTTCTTAAATAACTGGATTCTCTTCTTAATGTATCTCTATATACATCGCTATAACTATAGTCTAGTTCATACTCAGTCATTTCTTTCACATCCTTATTTAAAATAAAAACTTAAGTAATATCTCATCCAAATTATCGGCTATTATAGTGTAATATTTAATAATTCTTATCAATAGTGAATATTTAGTTTTCTACTTAGCAGAGAGATAAAAGTCCATTTAACTAAAGCAATAAGATAAATAGACTATAAATCTAAATATATAAGATAGGTCATTATTTATTTTAATAATTAGAAAAATAATTTTATATAAAGACTTTCTATATTTACATATTATTTATGATATTTAACGGAAAACCCAACATTCCCCTAATAATGTTATAAATGTTATTTAATATAAAAACCAATATATTATTAATACAAAAAATTCAGGGGTATTTCTAATTATATTTTATTATTAGTATATAAATCACAATTTAAATAACTCTTAAAAAAATAAATTCACTACCAATAATAATTCTTATTTTCATTTTGAAATTAAAAATATAATTTTAAATATACTCATCCTAAAAAGGCGATCGCTTTTATAACATTTATAATACAATTTAAATTCATTTGAGAAATACTCCTGCTATATATCTCTTTTTAATTAATACCTACCTCACAGAATATGAAATTCACCTTAATTGTCATTGACGAAATATAACTTCAGCAGTAAATATAATAAGCAATGATTATAAAAACAGTGACCATCTTTGAAGATGGCTTTTTTAATCCTTAAATCGTCTCATTTTTTAGACAAAAGGATATTACAGAAACCACGGGAGAATTCTCTTATGACTCAACAAGATGCAGCGACTCATTACTCAATTAATGATATGAAAGCATTAATTGAAACAATGCAAATTTATAAAAAAGATAACAGTGGCAAAGGGATCACTCGTATTGCTTATGGCGAAGAAGATGAAGCAGCACATTTGTACCTTGCTGGTTTAATGAAAGAAGCGGGTCTTGAAGTTTATCGTGATGGTATTGGTACACTTTACGCACGTTTACCAGGTAAAGATCGTTCACTACCTGCAGTAGGTACTGGATCTCATCTTGATACAGTTCCTCAAGGCGGTGCTTATGATGGCGCTTTGGGTGTTATTGCAGGGTTTTATGCCTTAATGCAATACAAACCACAACAACTTAAACGTGACTTGGAGCTTGTTGTTTTCCGCGCAGAAGAATCTAGCCGTTTTGGCTTTTCATGTATTGGCAGTAAAGTATTAACAGGAAAAATAGATAAAGCTCGTTGGGAACAAAATAGAGATGATGACGGAAATAACTTCTTTGAAGTTTTAAAATCTTTAGGTTATCAACATGATAATTTTGATAATTGCGTAATCACAAAAGATCGTTTTAGTGCCTTTGTAGAGCTTCATATCGAGCAAGGTAAACGCCTAGAGAATGACAAAAAAACTATTGGTATTGTTAATGGTATTGCAGCACCAACCCGTTTTTCAGTGACTGTTAATGGCCATGCGGATCACTCTGGTGCAACACCTATGTATCAACGTCAAGATGCGTTAGTGGCAAGTGCTGGGATTATTACCGATATCAACCGTGCTGCATGTACTGAAGCCGTTTATGGCACGGTAGGTACAGTGGGTAAACTTAATGTTATTCCGAACTCCATGAACGTCATTCCAGGGCAAGTAAAATTCTCTGTTGATATTCGTGGTATTGATACTGATAGTATTCAACGTGTCGTACAACGTTTGAATAACAGTGTTGAAAAAGCAGAAAAAGATTTTGGCGTTACTATTGATGTTCAACCAATTTCTGCTGAATCGCCAGTCAAATTAGATGATTCAATTTGCCAAGTCATTGAAAGTTTATGCCAAAAACACAATATCGACTACATGACTATGTTAAGTGGTGCAGGTCATGACTCAATGAATATGGCGTCACTTTATCCAACGGCGATGATCTTTACACCGTCAGTTGCCGGTATTAGCCATCATCCTGATGAATTTACCGAATTTAGTGATATAGCTGTCGCTGCAGATTTATTAGCAGAAACATTAGGCACATTAGCAAATCAATAATTACTCACTATTTGTTTTAAAAGGTTAATTGCATCATTCCCCTTGGTTGCTTTTAACCACAATTTATCAAAGAGTGATTGATATTGAAATATTGCCTCAGTTGAAGAGGTTACAGTGGCAATGCCCGTACTGACATTAGGGAATTCACCTAAACGGAACGGGCTAACGGCCAAAGAAAGAGGCACTTTCTCTTGATAGAATAATTGGAAAGTTAAAGACGGCATAGTATCTGAAATGATTGCAATATTAAGATAACTATTTTTTTGTTCTAATTTTTCAATTAGATGAAGAATTTCATTTTTTGCTCGTTCTTTTCTTTCTTGTTGCAGTGTTTTAGTTAAATTAACCGAACCTAGCATGCCAACATAAAGAAATTTTTCAATTTGTTGCTGGCTAATAAGGTTATAAATATGCGGTGAATGTAAGGACTGATGTTTTTTACGCTCTTTTAAAATAGACAAAACTTCTTGTTGTTTTTCAGACAAAAGATTTAAAGGTGATGCCTCTGTTAGCATTTCAACTAATGTTTTGTCATAACAATCTGAAGTTAATAAGTAAGAGAAAGGTTCAAAGTGGGTGTAAATATGTGAAGACTGGGTTTCAAGTTGGCGCATTCGTTCAAAAAAGCCATTTGCACTTGAATAATATTCAGTATTGATGCCCAACAAACTGGTTAACGAGGTATTTAATAATCTAGCAAGATTATCAAGTGTCTCAATTTTAACAATTTCGCCTTTTTCTAACCGATATACAGCAGCACGAGAAATACCTAAGCTTTCTGCTACATCTTCAGCTTTTAATGAAGAGGCTATGCGGTAAGCGCGCAAGCGATAGCCAATGGATTGGTAATCTATTTTTTCTCTAGGTATGTAAGGCATATTTATAATTGGCTCCAAAATGCACAAAGTACCAGGGTAAAGTAACGGCACAACGATAAGATATTAGTTCAGATAGTTTAAATTAAACCCAAAATAAAAAGAATCACCTTCCTCACAATGAGGTAAATAAAAGAAGTTTGCAGTAAAAAGTTAGTCTATATCAATAAACCTGTCTCCTAGCAGGTAACCTCACCAGGGTTAAAGCAGTAAAAACAAACAACAATAAAAAAATAAAAGGCGTTGTAATTGATATTACAACGCCTTTTTCATTATTTAATTAACTAAATGCTCTAATACCATTGCACCCGCGCCTTGAGAAACTATTTCATAAGCATGACTTGCTGGATAAACTTCTGTTTTTATATTTGGGAAAAGTGCGAGTTTAGTTTCAATCGTTTTTTTAACGGTAGCAAAAAACGTATATTTAGGTATTAATGTTCCACCACAAACAACAATATCAGGTTGAAGCATTAAAATCGTATTTGCGATAGCAAGCCCATAGTAATAAGCTGCTTCTTCTAATGCATCAATACACAAAGGATCTCGCATTTCTATCGCTTGAAAAATAGTATGGTAATTAATTTCATCATCAGTACTGACCAGAGAGGTTAATAAAGAGTGCTTCCCTCGCCTTATCTGATGAATAATATTATTTTTTATAGCATCTAAAGAGCACAATGTATTTAAGCAACCATAAGAGCCACATTCACACAATGGTCCTTTTACATCAATCGTCATATGACCAAAACAATTCATAGTCGCTGAGGTATCAGTTAAAAACTGATTGCTGATAATGGCACATCCTCTTACTTCGGTATCACAAGAAGTAAATAAAAATCGTTGTGTTTTTTGGCGGTAATACAAACGAAATTCAGCTAAAGCGGCAAAATGTACTCCACTCCCCACGGTAACGTAAGTAGGAATTTTTTTACGTAATAGTGTCTCTAGCTCGCAGAATTCTTTATCGAGGGATTTGGAAGCCAATTGATGTTCGACAACATGCTCAATAGAAATTCCTAATCCTAAAACTTTCTCATAGCTGATGTTATTTTTTAATAACAAGGCATCAACTTTAGGTAATAGCTTCTCTGTCATCTGATATGCAGATAAATAAGGCTCTGGCGATATTTTAATTTTATCCAGCATATTAAGTTTTAAGTCCATTAACACAATAGTTGAATAGACTTTGCTTAATTCAATACCAATTAAAAACACCCCTTCTGTATTAATATTATACAAAATAGGTTTCCGCCCTCCCGTTGATTCCCCTAATTCTGCAGTAGTAATTAATTGAAGAGCATTTAGCTCGTCCAGTAGTCGGGCGCAAGTCGCGGGCTTCATTTGTGCTAATTCAGTCAGTGTCTCTGTTTTTATTGGCCCATTTTCTGCTACTAATTTGTAAAGGCTTTTAAGTTTCAATGCTTTTGAAGTCTTAGAAGACTGAAGTTCTTTTAAATTTTTCAATAGCATAGCGACATCCTTTATTAAATTATTGATTAGCAAAAGAGGGATATCGCTATCTTACTGTAAAAAAAGCAATAGTTCCTTAATCAAAACAAACAACATGATCTTAATCTCAAAATGAGAAAAAGTGAGTTGTTCATTTCTGTTTATCAGGCAAAGTACTCTCAACCACTATTTAAAACGTAATGACGATTTACACAGGAGAGAGTCATGCATCAAGTTTCTGAAATTAATAAAGCAAAAGAATTTGTTCAATCTAAAACCACAGAAAAACCAACCATTGGGATCATTTTAGGATCAGGTTTAGGTCCTTTTGCCGATACATTAGAAGATGCCGTACATATTCCTTATCACACCATTCCACACTTTGCAGCGTCAGGGGCTGTGGGGCATGCTAATGAATTAGTGATTGGTAAAATTGCAGGAAAAACGGTTGTTGCCATGAAAGGTCGTTTTCATTACTACGAAGGTGTATCACTTGATGAAGTCACCTTTCCTGTTCGTGTAATGAAAGCTCTGGGTGTGGAAAAACTGATTATCACTAACGCATGTGGTGCTGTAAATACAGATTTTAACCCCGGTGATCTGATGTTAATTACGGATCATATTAATCTAACTGCAAATAACCCACTGATTGGACCAAACAACCCTGAATTAGGTGTTCGTTTTCTTGATGTGAGTGAAGTTTATAACAAAGCCATGCGCCAAATTGTTATTGATATTGCCAAAGAGCAAGACATTACCTTACGCCAAGGTGTTTATGCATGGTGGACAGGGCCAACTTATGAAACGCCAGCAGAAATTCGCATGATAAGAACATTAGGTGCAGATGCCGTAGGCATGTCAACCGTTCCAGAAGCACTCATTGCTCGCCATTCAGGTATTGATACCATTGGTATTTCATGCTTAACCAATATGGCTTGTGGGATTTTAGAACAGCCTCTTAGCCATGATGAAGTCATTGAAACAGCAGAACGCGTAAAATCCACCTTCTTAAAACTTATCAGTGAAGTGATCGCTCGTTTATAACTTTCTATCAATAAAAGAAAAAGTGGATCATAGATAGCTGCCTATGTTCCACTGAAATCAATATTCCCAACAGTGGAGATTGTTATGGGTATAAAAATACAGCTCAAAGGCATGATGTTTATGCAATATTTTATCTGGGGAAGTTGGTTAATTACCCTAGGTGCATACATGATGCAAACATTAAACTTCACTGGAATTGAAGTTGGACTGGTTTACGGATCTAAAGGCATTGCGGCTCTGATTATGCCTGGTTTACTAGGCATCATTGCTGATAAATTTATTCCTGCGAATCGCTTATATATTATTTGTCATCTTATTTGTGCAGTTGCTTTATTTTTTGCCGCGTCCGTCACTGATCCAACTATCATGTTTTGGGTTATGTTTATTAATGCATTAGCATTTATGCCAACCATTGCACTTTCAAATTCAATTGGTTATTTCTGTTTAAATAAACATAAATTAGATTCTGTAGCTCATTTTCCACCTATTCGTGTATTTGGTACGATAGGCTTTATTGTTGCAATGTGGTGTGTGAGTTTATTTAAATTAGAACTCAGCAACACTCAATTATATATTGCATCTGTTGCATCGCTTTGTTTAGCTCTCTATTCATTCTGCTTACCTAAAATTCCAACAGCCCAGCATAAACAATCAACCTCTTGGGCATCGCGCTTAGGATTAGATGCTTTTGTTTTATTTAAAAAACCAGTCATGGCAATATTCTTTTTATTTGCCATGTTATTAGGTGCGGTACTTCAAATTACAAATACCTTCGGCAGCCCATTTATTCATGATTTCGCTAAAAATCCTCAATTTGCTGATAGTTTAATTGTTCAATATCCATCGATTTTATTATCAGTATCACAAATGGCTGAAGTTGCCTTTATTTTAGCAATACCTTTTTTCTTAAAACGCTTTGGTATTAAAAAAGTCATGCTAATTAGTATGATTGCATGGACTTTACGCTTTGGATTATTTGCCTATGGCGATCCCTCACCTTGGGGTTTTGTATTGCTGATGCTTTCAATGATTGTTTATGGTTGTGCATTTGATTTCTTTAATATTTCAGGATCTATCTATATCGAAAATGAAGTTAAACCTGAAATAAGAGCCAGCGCTCAAGGGCTATTTATGACTATGGTAAATGGCGTTGGTGCATATGCGGGATCTATTTTAAGTGGTATGGTGGTTGATCATTTTACAGTCAATGGAATAAAAGACTGGCAATCAATTTGGTTAATATTTGCATCATATACATTAATATTAGCAATTATCTTTGTGTTTGCTTTTAAGGAAAATAAAAAGATAGCTCAATAATAGTCTTCAAAAATAACTTTTACTTTTATATTAATGATAATAAATCGATAAAAAGATTTATTATCATTTTTATTTAAATTTTAAATTTAATCCATATCAAAAAATTCTTTTTTTTAAAGTAAAAAAATAATTAACACATAGCATATTAAAAAAGGAAACGGATCTTTTAAAAGGAAATAAAATGTCCCATCAAGAATATTCACATGGAATAAGTGTTATTATTGGTATAATAAAGAGTTACTCACCTTTAAAACGATGGAATAAAAAAAATAAAGATGATGTATTTACAGAAATAACATATAGCTTTCCTGACTGGAGCAATTTAAGGGGTGAAGAATATAAAACAATTACGACATTAAATAAACATCAACAAGATATTGCCGAAAAAGCATTACAACTGTGGGCTGATGTTACAAACATTAAATTCATTAAGAATGATAATAAATATGATACCAACATTAAATTTGGTGTTTATAATAATATAAATGAAATAACGAAAGACAACTCCCATTTAGTTGCTGGTATTGCAACATTCCCATTAAATAATATAGAGCCAGATAAAAAAATAGAAAAAATCACTGATTACAGTATAGGAGGACATGTTTGGGTTAATATATCTTCAACTACACGTATAAAAAAATTCAATAAACATGAAATAACACCAGAGCAAGAAAATGAAATAGATTTATTTAAAGAAAAATCAGACAATATAAAATATTATTATATAGAAACAGATACTCATATTACTTTATATAAAAACAGTAATGAAAACGGTCATATAAATAATCAACCTGTAATATTAAAAAAAGGAAATAGAGAAACTCAAACTTATATACATGAAACTGGGCATGCTCTTGGCTTACCACATACATTTAGAATAAATGATTATAACAATCCTGATATTGAAGAAAATAGTTTAAAATATTCAATAATGTCATATCGTCATCCAAAAATAAAAAAGGCTGATTTTGTTGGTTTTTTTCCTATGTCTCCACTATTAATCGATATATATGTTATTCAAAAGTTCTATGGCGTAAATGTAACGACACGAACAGATGATACTATTTATGGTTTTAATTCTAATACGCAAAGAGACTGTTATAGTTTAACTTCATCAGATGATGTCATTATTAGCTGTATTTGGGATGCCGGTGGCTGTGATACTCTTGATTTTTCAAAATATAATGTAAATCAAAAAATAGATCTTAATCAAGGTGCCTTTTCTGATATTGGCGGGCTAAAAAGTAATATTTCTATTGCCTATGGAACAATAATCGAAAACGCAAAAGGCGGTGAGAATGATGATCATATCATTGGTAATAACATAAATAATGACCTATTTGGTCATGGAGGTAATGATATTATTTATGGATACGATGGAGATGACAACATTTATGGAGGTAAAGGTAGTGACATGCTTTATGGCCAAGAAGGTAATGATTTTATTTATGGGGGGGATGGTTACGATATAATTGCCGGAGGAAATGGACATAATACACTGTTTGGAGGAAAGAATGCTGATATGTTTTTTTTCGAAATTAGCGATAAGGCAAATAGCCATAATAAAATTATGGATTATAATATCAAGGAAGATTTTCTTATTTTCCTAGATGAAAATAGAATAAGCCTAAATATCGAAAAACTTATATCTCAAAATTCAATTTATTTTAAGATAAGTTTTAAAGAAGAAGATAACTTAACAAGTTTAGTAATAAAAACAAAAGAACCACTAGAAGTTCCAAATTTAACAATAGATATTGTTGGAAATTTTAGTTATGAAGATCTATTTCATTAACATCACTAATTACAGTAAACAATAAACGGATAAATTATAAGGTTTAAATTTACCTAAACCTTATAATAACAAAGTAATATATATAATATTATAAAATCATGACCGTATTATATAATAACGTTTAAAAACATCCCTATTGATAAGGTAACCTAAGTTCTATTTACTTAATTAAATTATTCTGACTTAAAACACACCTTACTTCACAATTATTTAAAAACTTATTTTCCCCCTCTAGATTAATGTTAATAAATGTCTATCTTTATTATCTCTAGCATTCGCTAGATAATTAAACTATTTTCAATATGAAAATAAACTTAACCTAAACTTGATATCCGGAGGATATTATGGGTTCTTCTTTATTAAAAAAAGCAGTAGGATTATCTAATGTTTCTGACTTATTAGATAAAAGTGGAATTTTTTATAATTTCTCAGCTAAAACTCTACCTTCTTTTGATTATGATACTGCTGGAAAACATATTGCACGAGAAAATTCCACATGGAATGGAAAGTATGTTATTGGACAAGCGGCAGAAGTGACATATTCATTCCCAACTTGGGCTGGTAAAAAGTTTAATGATTTTGGTGATAAAAATCCCTATGGATTTAATTCAGCACAAAAAGATCATGCAAGACAATCTTTAGATGCATGGTCTGATATTGCAAATATCAAATTTACCGAAGTAGCGCCAGGTGTAAAATCAGATATTACTTTTGGTAATATTACTGATCCATACGGCAAATTCCAAGCTTATGCAACTTTGCCAAATACCTATAGTTATGGTCGTGATCTTTCAGGGCAAGCTTGGTTTAGTGACTATTATGATGCAAAAAATACAACGCCTGAATTAGGTAATTATGGTCGTTTAACTATTATCCATGAAATTGGTCATGCGCTTGGTTTAATGCATCCTGGCGATTATAACGCAGGGCAAAACGTACCTGGATATTTAAAGTCTGACTATGCTGAAGATAGTCGCCAATATACTGTTATGAGTTATTGGGAAGAATATGAAACAGGTGCGCACTTCCAAGGTGCTTATGCAGGCGCTCCTTTACTTCATGATATTTCAGCAATGCAATATCTTTATGGCGCAAATACCACAACCAGAACAGGTGATGATGTTTATGGTTTTAACTCAAACACAGGTATTAATTATTACACGGCAACAAGTAGCAGTGATAAATTAATCTTCTCAGTTTGGGACAGTGCGGGTAACGATACTTTTGACTTCTCAGGATATTATCAAGATCAAGTTATTGACTTACGTGAGGGTCATTTCTCTGATGTTGGCGGACTACAGAAAAACGTTTCTATTGCACAAGGCGTTACAATAGAAAATGCAATCGGTGGCTCTGGTAATGATACTATCTATGGAAATGATGCTGATAATATTCTCATCGGTGGTGGCGGTAACGACATACTGTATGGTGGCGGTGGCCAAGATATATTATGGGGCGGTACAGGTAGCAATACCTTTGTTTATAAAAAGATCACCGACTCTTTAACCTCTGCTGCTGACAAGATAATGGACTTCAAATCAGGTATTGATAAGATTAATTTATCAGAATTAATCGACGATACCTTTGGCCATAAATTCCTTAACTTTGTTGATAATTTTACAGGTCGCTCGGGTGAAGCAACCATTAAATATGATCAATCAACAAACTCAAGTGAACTTGCTATTAATGCTTATGGATATGGATATAGCCCTGATTTCAAAATTGACATTGTAGGATTTATTAATTACGAAACTGACATTATTGTTTAATTTATCATTAGGTAGGAGAGAGATATTTCTCCTACCTTTCTTTTACCTATAAGGAGTTATTTTTATATTATCTTATTAAAGAAAAGATAGAGTTATCACTTCATATAGATAGAAGAAATGCAGTAAATAGCAATAAAACAGATAGGAATAAAATCAGGAATAACACTATGTCAGTAAACAAAAACAATAATGAAATAACAAATATTATAAAAGAAAGAAAAAAAGTCTTTCTTTCCATTGGAATATTTACAGCCTTAATAAATATTTTAATGTTAGTTCCTTCCATTTATATGTTACAAGTTTATGATCGCGTCTTGCCTTCAGGCAATGAAATGACTTTATTAATGCTAACGCTCATCATGTTAGCATTATTTATTTTTATGGGAGGATTAGAATACTTAAGAAGCATTATTGTCATTAGAATGAGTAACAAACTTGATTTATCCTTAAACTCAAGAATTTATACCGCTGCATATCAAGCAAAATTAAACAAAATGCCCGGTATTAATTCCTCTTTAGCATTTAATGACTTAGTGACTATTAGGCAATTTATTACAAGCCACGCTATTTTTGCATTTTTTGATTTACCTTGGTTCCCTATTTATCTTCTTGTTATCGCATTATTTAATCCATGGTTAGGATTATTTGCATTATGTGGTGCGAGCGTTTTATTTTCTTTAGCAATTCTTAATGAATACTTGTCTCGATCATCATTAAAAAAGGCCAATGAGTTTGCTAATCAAGCTCAGGTAATACAAGGTCATCATTTTGAACATCCACAGCCTATTGAAGCAATGGGAATGCTAGGTTATTTACGTAACCAATGGCAAGTCGCTCACTTTAAATACCTACAAGCGCAAACTCATGCAAGTGATAATGCCGCAGGTATCAATGCAATAACAAAAGTCACCCGAATGGCACTGCAATCTTTAATGCTAGGATTAGGCGGATGGCTAGCAATAGATAATACAATTAGCCCAGGGATGATGATCGCAGGATCAATACTATTAGGTCGTGCTTTAGCACCGATTGAACAAGTTATTGGTGTATGGAAAAACTGGGATAGTAGTAAAGAAGCTTATAAAAGATTAACCACGCTATTAAAAACGTACCCTGAAGAAAATAAAAAAATGGCGCTACCTGCTCCTAAAGGTGAATTAACGGTAAATATTAATCAAGCTCAATACCCTCAAACGGAACGCACTCTATTAAATAATATTCATTTTTCACTCAGCCCCAGCGATGTACTTGGTATTATTGGCCCGAGTGCTTCAGGAAAATCCTCTTTAGCTAAATTTATTGTTGGCATATGGGAAGTTAAAACAGGTGCCATACGTCTTGATAATGCAGATATATATCAATGGAATAAAAGTGAAGTTGGCCAATATATTGGATACCTTCCTCAAGAAATCGCCCTTTTCCCTGGCACGATTGCCGAAAATATTGCTCGCTTTTCTGAAGTAGACCCTCAAAAAGTCACTCAAGCTGCAATGATGGCAAATGTTCATGAAATGATTTTACGTTTTCCTAATGGTTATGAAACTGTTATTGGCGCTCATGGTGAAGGATTATCAGGAGGGCAACGACAACGTATTGCGTTAGCTCGTGCATTATATGGTGATCCTGCACTAGTCGTTTTAGATGAACCCAATTCTAATTTGGATGATTTGGGCATTAAAGCTTTAATGCAGGCAATTCATATACTTAAGCAGAATAAAAAAACCGTAATATTAATTACACACCAAAAACAGTTACTTTCAGTGACCAATAAACTCTTAGTTCTTTTCGATGGTCACACCAAATTATTTGGCTCTACAACAGCCGTTATTGCTGAGTTAAATAACTCATCAGTAATAAAGAGTACGCCAACACCAACAACTATACCAATAACTCAAAGCAATATTTAATATTGAGAAAACTATTATGATCACAAAAAAAAATGAAATCGATATTGTTCATGGTATTTCAGATGATCCTAGAAAATTCTTAATAATAGGATGGTCAGTTATTCTTTTAGGTCTTGCTATTTTTATTTTTTGGGCCGCTTTTGCGCCTTTAGATAAAGGCGTATCTGCGAAAGGAAATGTTTCAATTTCAGGTAATAAAAAGAGTGTTCAAGCTTCAGTAGAAGGTATTATTACTGATATTTTAGTGAAAAATGGTGATAGCGTAATAGAAGGTCAAACTCTTATTCAATTAAGCCCTATTCAATCGAAAGCTTTAGTCAAATCTTTATCCGAACAATATGATAATTTATTGATTACTCAACAACGCTTATATGCTCAATTAAATGAAAAAACAGAGTTTATCTTAGATCCCAGTGAGAAATACTATTCTCCTTCTGAGAATTTAAATAAATTATCTCTATTGCAAAATAAATTACTTAATGAAAAGTATATTGAATTGCATAGTGAAATAAATGGCTACAACGCTATTATTGATGGTATTTCTAATCGTTTAGTCCATTTAAAAAGATCTACGCTAAACAAACAACATCAAATTGATAGCTTAAAAACTCAAATCAAAGATTTATACACCCTTGCTAATGAGGGGTATATTCCCCGTCATCGTTATCAAGAAATTGAGCGTGAACTTGCTGAAAATAACAATCATCTTAATGATACCTATGGGCAAATAAGTACGCTAGAAAAACAAAAGTTAGAATATCAACAAAAAATATTGCAACGTAATGCTAATTTTTACCAATCGGCACGTACTGATCTTAACCAAGTTCAGTTACAAATAAGTGAAACAGAAAAACAACTTATCATTGAAATAGATAAACTGAAAAAGATGCAAATTACGGCGCCTATTTCAGGAATAGTGATGGATTTATCTGTTTTTACCCAAGGTGGTGTTGTAAGAACAGGTCAAACACTCATGGAAGTTGTTCCTCAAGATCATCAATTAATTATTGAGGCACGTTTAGCACCTCACCTTATTGATAAAGTTACCCTTGGTCTTCCTGTTGATTTAATGTTTAGCGCATTCAATCAAAATACAACACCTAAAATTCCTGGTGAAGTCACATTAATTTCCGCTGATAGACTTATTGATGAAAGAACAACAGAGCCTTATTACCAAGTATTTATTAATGTTAAAGATAATACTCTTCTTGCAGACAATAAAAATAAATTAAAGGCTGGAATGCCAGTTGATGTATTTATTAACACAGGCGATCGCTCATTACTAAATTATCTCTTCAAACCTGTTTTAGATAGGATCCATACTTCATTAACGGAAGAATAATGATGCAAATAAAAAAACTCTCTGCCATTTTATTTATATGGATGCTAAGTTTTCACGCTTTAGCGATCAGCTTGTCTGATCTTTATTTCTTAGCCGTAAAAAATGATCCGACGTTTAATGCTGCAATTAAAGAACAGGTTGCGGGTAAAGAGTATGAAAACATTGGATTATCTCAATTACTCCCAAGTGTACATGTCAACTATCAAAATAACCCACGAAATTGGCAACGGAAAGTTTATCCTATTAATACGAATCGAGGAGAAATAGAAAAAACAGAATATCAAAATTACCAAAGCCATTCTGTCAGTGCCATTATTAGCCAACCACTTTTTGATTACACGGCATTTAGTGATTACAAATCATCAGTAATCAAAACATTATTATCAGACAGCCGCTATCAAGTGAAATTTTCCGAGCTAGTGATCAGATTAGTGGATAATTACATAGAATTGGCTTATGCGCAGGATAAATTATTATTAAATCTTTCACAGCAAGAGATTTATAAACAACAGCTAATATCAAGTCAACGTTTATTCGAATTAGGGGAAGGAACAAAAACAGATATTTCAGAGATCCAAACACGATTATATTTAACTCAATCTCAATATACGGATATTCAGCTTGAGTTAGATAATGCTAAAAATAAACTAAGTTCAATGATTGGTACACCACTACCTTATGCAGAACATATCGCAAAACTAAGCAATAATAACTTTATATTACAACCTATCACTCCCAATAATTACGAGTCATGGGAAAATGAAGCTATGCAAAACAACCTTAATATTCAAACCGCTCGTTATGAAATGGCAATAGCAAAACAAGAAGTAGAAAAAAATAGAGGTGAATTTTTCCCAACAGTGCAACTCTATGCGTCTTATTCTAATAGTGATTCAGATAGCAATAATACCGTAAATCAAAAATATCAATCAGCGAATGTTGGCTTTTATGTCAGCCTGCCTTTATTTAATGGTGGAAAAACAACAGCTTCAATGCGTCAATCTACTGCATTGTATCAAATGAGTGCTTTTGAAAGAGATGCAATTATCCAGCAAATCACGCAAGAACTACGTCATCAATATCAAATATGTACAACGAGTGATATTAAATTGAATGCCTATGAGCAATCCGTTTCCTCTGCTAAATTGCAATTAGATGCAACTCAAAAAAGTTACATTGGTGGGCAGAGAACAATGGTCGATGTTCTTAATTCTGAAGAATTATTATATCGCGCTCAACAAGATTTAATTAAAGCTAAATATGATTATATTCAAGCTTGGACATTATTACATCAATATACTAATACATTAGATATTGAAAAAATAAAATTAATTGAAGGTTATTTTCAATAGAATTACTACATTTTTTAAGAAAAGATATGTACATAATTATAAAAGTCCTAAATCATGAAATAGATATAGGACTTTTAGTTATAAGTAATAATTAATCACTTATTTTAGCTAGCGGGTATCATCACTTCTTGTTATTACCGTACAACGTTAATACACGGTGAGTAAGAGCAATTGATGCTAGACCGATAAAACATTCAGCTAGGAAAATCAGCATAAATTACCCCCATTCATAAGTACATTTTGTTTGGGCGGGGGTTC
>JAEYFY010000429.1 GCA_023454395.1 Pseudomonadota bacterium | reverse complement strand
AAGTGCCATGTAAGGATAAAAGAATGACAAAGCAAGCTGATTATATTTGGTTTAACGGTGAAATGGTTCCATGGGCTGAGGCAAAGGTTCATGTGATGTCTCACGCATTGCATTATGGTACTTCCGTATTTGAAGGTGTGCGTTGTTACAATTCTCATAAAGGCCCTGTGGTTTTTCGTCATCGTGAGCATATGCAACGTTTACATGACTCAGCCAAAATCTACCGTATGCCTGTTGAGCAAAGCGTTGATGAGTTAATGGAAGCCTGTCGTGAAACCTTACGTAAAAACAAATTAGTCAGTGCTTATATTCGTCCATTAGTTTTTATTGGCGATGTCGGTATGGGGGTGAATCCGCCAGCTGGTTATAAAACAGATGTGATCATCGCCGCATTCCCATGGGGAGCTTATCTCGGTGAAGAAGCTTTAGATAAAGGTATTGATGCAATGGTTTCTTCTTGGCATCGCGCTGCGCCAAATACTATTCCAACAGCAGCAAAAGCTGGCGGCAACTATCTATCTTCACTGTTAGTGGGAAGCGAAGCTCGCCGCCATGGTTATCAAGAAGGGATTGCATTAGATGTGCATGGCTATTTATCAGAAGGTGCAGGTGAAAACCTATTTGAAGTAAAAGACGGTGTTATTTTTACACCTCCATTTACTTCATCAGCATTACCGGGGATCACGCGTGATGCCATCATCAAATTAGCAAAAGATCTCGGCTATGAAGTGCGTGAACAAGTGCTTTCTCGTGAATCACTTTATCTTGCAGATGAAGTCTTTATGTCAGGTACAGCGGCAGAGATAACACCAGTACGTAGTGTTGATGGCATTCAAGTAGGTATCGGACGTTGTGGCCCTGTGACCAAAGCAATTCAAAAAGCATTCTTTGGTCTGTTCACTGGTGAGACAGAAGATAAATACGGCTGGTTAGATCCAATCAATTCATAAACATAATCAAATAAATTTGTTTAGCGGGTAGCGCGTTCCCTACTCGCTTTCTTTATCGCAGGAGTGTGAAAAATGCCTAAATACCGTTCAGCGACAACGACACATGGTCGTAATATGGCTGGAGCCCGTGCCTTATGGCGTGCAACGGGAATGACTGATGCTGATTTTGGTAAACCCATTATCGCTGTTGTGAACTCATTTACGCAATTTGTGCCGGGTCATGTGCATCTGCGGGATTTAGGAAAACTCGTTGCTGAGCAAATTGAAGCCGCTGGTGGTGTTGCTAAAGAATTTAATACCATTGCGGTTGATGACGGTATCGCAATGGGGCACGGTGGCATGCTTTACTCTTTGCCATCCCGTGAGCTTATCGCCGACTCTGTTGAATATATGGTTAATGCGCACTGTGCTGATGCTATGGTGTGTATCTCAAACTGCGACAAGATCACCCCAGGAATGTTAATGGCGTCTTTACGCTTAAATATTCCGGTTATTTTTGTTTCGGGAGGTCCTATGGAAGCGGGCAAAACGAAGCTTTCAGATCAACTGATCAAATTGGATCTGGTTGATGCCATGATCCAAGGGGCGAATCCAAATGTTAGCGATGCGGATAGTGAGCAAATTGAACGATCTGCTTGCCCGACTTGCGGATCGTGTTCGGGTATGTTTACCGCAAACTCCATGAACTGTTTAACCGAAGCACTGGGATTATCTCAACCTGGAAATGGCTCATTATTAGCAACACACGCAGATCGTGAAACACTGTTTATCAATGCAGGCAAGCGCATTGTTGAATTAACTAAGCGTTATTATGAAAAAGATGATGAGTCCGCATTACCGCGCAATATCGCTAAAAAAGAAGCCTTTGAAAATGCGATGATCTTAGATATTGCAATGGGTGGCTCGACAAATACAGTTCTGCATTTATTAGCCGCTGCGCAAGAAGGTGAGGTTGACTTCACCATGGAAGATATCGACAGACTTTCTCGCCAAGTACCTCATTTATGTAAAGTAGCACCAAGTACACAAAAATATCATATGGAAGATGTTCACCGTGCAGGTGGAGTCATGGGTATTTTAGGTGAATTAGACAGAGCCGGATTACTTAACCGTAATGTGAATAATATCTTAGGGCTAAGTTTGCCAGAAACATTAGCGCAATATGACGTAATGTTAACGCAAGATGAGCAAGTAAAATCAATGTTCCAAGCAGGTCCTGCCGGTATTCGTACAACGAAGGCATTTTCGCAAAATTGTCGTTGGCCAACTTTAGATACCGATCGTGAAAACGGATGTATCCGCAGTAAAGAACATGCGTATAGCCAAGATGGTGGATTAGCAGTTTTATCCGGCAACTTAGCCGTAGATGGTTGTATTGTTAAAACAGCCGGCGTTGATGAAGATAACTTAATTTTTAGCGGTCCTGCAAAAGTATATGAAAGCCAAGATGATGCTGTTGAAGCTATCTTAGGTGGAAAAGTAGTAGCGGGCGATGTGGTCATTATTCGCTATGAAGGTCCTAAAGGTGGGCCGGGTATGCAAGAGATGCTGTATCCAACCTCATATTTAAAATCAATGGGATTAGGTAAAGCTTGCGCACTTATCACTGACGGACGTTTTTCTGGCGGAACATCGGGCTTGTCTATCGGGCATGTTTCACCTGAAGCGGCAAGTGGTGGCGTAATTGGTTTAGTGGAAGAAGGCGATATTGTCTCTATCAATATTCCAACTCGTGAGATCTCATTAAAGGTAGATGATAAAACGTTATCTGCACGTCGTGATGCACAAAATGCTCGTGGCGATAAAGCGTGGACACCACAAAATAGACAGCGCCAAGTTTCGTTTGCCTTACGTGCTTACGCCTCTTTAGCCACTAGTGCTGATAAAGGCGCGGTGCGTGATAAATCTAAATTAGGGGGCTGAGAATGGCTGCCTTTAGACCTTTAAATTCAGCGCCAAGTAGCGCTGAATATTTAAAAGCAGCGCTGAGCGCACCTGTTTATGAAGCTGCAATTGTCACGCCACTTCAAGAGATGACAAAAATCTCTGAACGCTTAGAAAATACGATTTTAGTGAAGCGTGAAGACAGACAACCTGTTCATAGTTTTAAATTACGTGGTGCATACACCATGATTGCAGGGTTGACTCCTGAGCAAAAAACGAAAGGCGTTGTAACTGCTTCGGCGGGTAACCACGCTCAAGGCGTTGCGTTATCAGCGAATCGAATGGGTGTAAAAGCATTAATCGTGATGCCTGTGGCAACAGCGGATATCAAAGTCGATGCTGTTCGTCAATTTGGTGGAGAAGCATTGCTTTATGGTGCCAACTTTGATGAAGCAAAAGCCAAAGCTATCGCCCTATCTGAAGAGATGGGATACACCTTTGTTCCACCTTTTGATCATCCAGCAGTAATAGCAGGACAGGCAACGCTGGCAATGGAACTCTTACAGCAAGATGTTCATCTTGATCGTATTTTCGTACCCGTAGGTGGCGGCGGTTTAATTGCTGGCGTGGCTGTATTAATCAAACAGCTTATGCCAGAAATTAAGGTTATCGGCGTTGAAGCAGAAGATGCAGCATGTCTAAAAGCAGCATTAAAGGCAGGACACCCTGTTGAGCTAGCTCGAGTCGGTTTATTTGCAGAAGGTGTTGCCGTTAAGCGTATTGGTGATGAAACTTTTCGTTTATGCCAGAAGTATGTCGATGATGTGATTACTGTTGATAGTGATGAAATTTGCGCTGCAGTAAAAGATTTATTTGAAGATGTGCGTGCGATTGCAGAGCCTTCAGGCGCATTGGCATTAGCAGGGCTTAAAAAATATGTAGAAGAGTACCAGATCAAAGGTGAGCGCCTAGCGCATGTGCTTTCCGGTGCAAATGTGAATTTTCATGGGTTACGTTATGTTTCTGAGCGCTGTGAACTCGGTGAAAAACGCGAAGCATTATTAGCGGTGACTATCCCAGAACAAAAGGGCAGTTTTTTACGTTTCTGCCAAATCTTAGGTCAACGCGTTGTCACTGAATTTAATTATCGTTATAGCGATGCTGATCCTGAAAATGCACGTATTTTTGTTGGTGTACGTTTAAGTCAAGGATTCACTGAACGTAAAGAAATTTTGCGGGAGCTTACGACTGCGGGTTATCAAGTTGCTGATCTTTCTGACGATGAAATGGCAAAACTTCATGTGCGTTATATGGTTGGCGGTCGCCCTAATAAGCCACTTAAAGAGCGTCTATTTAGTTTTGAGTTCCCTGAGTCACCCGGCGCTTTAATGAAGTTTTTAAAAACACTAGGGACTTATTGGAATATCACATTATTTCACTATCGTAGTCATGGTACAGATTATGGACGTGTGCTGGTGGCTTTTGAATTGCCCGAAACAGAAGGGCGTTTCGAGCGACATTTAGATGCATTAGGCTATGAATATCATGATGAGACAGGAAATCCGTCTTTTCAGCTATTTCTGTCGCCACAAACGACAAGCTTAGTCGTGGAGTAATCGCCAAAAAGCACTAATCACAGGCTCTTGAAGGCGTTTGTGTGATCCGCAAACGCCTAATTCGAAAGGTTCTACCATTGAAATATTATTCAATAAAGAGATGCGATTACGTACAGGCTCTGGACAATTATCAACGACGACCTGTGGAATAAGCGCGATACCGCAACCTAACGCAACCATTGAGACAATTGCTTCATGCCCTGAAACAGTCGCATAAATTAAGGGATTATGGATACGGTGGCGTTTAAACCATAATGCAATTCGTTGTCGTGATGGTCCATGTTCAGGAATGATAAATGGAATATGGAGCCAATCGGGTTTCTCTTGTGTTGCAAGATGACGAACATTACAAGGCAAAGCGGGCGCAATCAGTACTAATGGAATTTCGCCTATTTTTTCAAAACAGATATTTTCAGGGAGCTTTTCAGGTTTTCCTGCAATACCTAAATCGGCTTCATCAGATTGCACTTTATCGACTGCGTCAGCTGCATCTCCAGTGGTGAGTTTTATTTCAACGAGTGGGTTTTCTGCACGAAAACGGTCAAGAATAGGCGGTAAATGGCTGTAAGCTGCTGTTACAGAACAAAATAGGCGCAGTTCACCAGAAAGGCTTGGGCTATTTTGATTTAACGTGTGCTTAAGTTGTTTATATTGTAATAAAGTTTGTTGAGCATAGCGTTTTAACTGTTCGCCAGCATCGGTGAGAGTCACTTGTCTGTTATCACGTAAAAATAAAGGATGACCTAAGCTTTCTTCAAGGCGTTGAATTTGGCGAGAGAGCGTAGAAGGGCTGACGTGCATCGCTTGTGCTGTCTTGGTGAAGTGACAACTGTCAGCTAAATGCAGAAAGAGTTTGAGATCACGAATATCCATTATCAGCCACCTTAGGTGATAAAAAAGAACGTTGCATTTTTCGCAACACTATCTTGTAAATATATCAATTTAAGCAATGGCTTTCATCCCATATAGTAAAGTCATGCAACACCTCACGGAGAGTGAGGATAATAATAGCAAACACATACACAACGATTTTGGAGTCTTCTATGACAAATTATTTTAATACATTGAATCTGCGTCAGCAGTTGTCACAATTAGGTAAATGTCGCTTTATGTCACGCGAAGAATTTGCTGATGAAGCAAATTACCTGAAAGGCAAAAAAGTCGTTATCATTGGTTGTGGCGCTCAAGGACTAAACCAAGGTTTAAATATGCGTGATTCAGGTTTGAATATCGCGTATGCCTTACGCCAAGAAGCGATTGATGAGAAACGTGCATCATGGCGTCGTGCAACTGAAAACGGCTTTGAGGTTGGAACCTATGAAGCGTTGATCCCTCAAGCAGATTTAGTTGTTAACTTAACACCAGACAAACAGCACTCTGCTGTTGTTCAAGCGGTTCAACCACTAATGAAATCAGGTGCAGCATTAGGCTACTCCCATGGTTTTAATATCGTTGAAGTTGGCGAAAAAATTCGTGATGACATCACCGTTGTTATGGTGGCACCAAAATGCCCAGGCACAGAAGTTCGTGAAGAATATAAGCGTGGTTTTGGTGTACCAACTCTGATTGCCGTTCACCCTGAGAATGATGCAAAAGGTGAAGGCATGGCGATTGCAAAAGCATGGGCTGCTGCGACAGGTGGTCATCGTGCTGGTGTTTTAGAGTCCTCTTTCGTTGCTGAAGTAAAATCAGACTTAATGGGTGAGCAAACCATTCTGTGCGGTATGTTACAAGCTGGCTCTCTGTTATGTTACGACAAAATGGTTGCCGATGGTGTAGAGCCGGGCTATGCAGGTAAGCTGCTCCAATTTGGTTGGGAAACGATTACAGAAGCACTGAAGCAAGGTGGTATCACCTTGATGATGGACAGATTATCTAACCCTGCGAAAATGCGTGCCTATGCATTATCAGAGCAACTGAAAGAGATCATGGCTCCACTGTTTGCGAAACATATGGATGATATTATTTCAGGTAAATTCTCTGAAACTATGATGGCAGATTGGGCAAATGATGATAAAAACTTGCTGACATGGCGTGAAGAGACTGGCGCAAGCGCATTTGAAAATTACCCTGAATATGAGGGTAAAATCAGTGAACAAGAGTACTTTGATCACGGTGTATTAATGGTCGCAATGGTTAAAGCTGGTGTTGAATTAGCCTTTGATACCATGATTGAAGCAGGGATCTTTGCAGAGTCGGCTTATTATGAATCACTGCATGAGCTGCCATTAATCGCGAATACCATCGCTCGTAAGCGTTTGTATGAGATGAATGTGGTTATCTCTGATACAGCAGAATATGGCAACTATCTGTTCTCATTCGCTGTTGTTCCTATGTTGAAAGAGTTTATGACAACATTACAATCTGGCGATTTAGCGAAGAAAGTTCAAGATAATGGAACAGATAATGCGCAATTGCGTGATATCAATGAAGCAATTCGTCAGCATCCAATTGAAGCTGTAGGTAAAACCCTGCGTGGGTATATGACGGATATGAAGAAGATTGCCGTCGGTAACTAATTTTCCGATTTTTCGTCGCTCTTTACGCGATAAGTGCGTTGACTACACTCGGTTACCCAAGTCACATACTCATGTATGCTCCTTGGGATAACCTCCTTTGCCGCCTTCTTCTCTCGCAAATAGCTTAGAAAAATAAGCGTAAGATCCAAATTTGTTGAAAACCGTGTTTCTTAATGAAATACGGTTTTTTTACTTTTAAGGCAAATTGAAAATTGAAATAGGAATGGCTCAAGACTTTGATTGGTTTCTGCTACAATTATCCCCCGTTATGTTCTTGGTTAATGAAGTTTGGAAAAAGTATGCGATTAAACCCCGGTCAGCAAAAAGCAGTGGAATATGTGTCAGGCCCTTGTTTGGTCTTGGCGGGTGCGGGATCGGGTAAAACACGGGTTATTACCAATAAAATTGCACATCTTATTCGTCAATGCCAATACCCAGCAAAGCAGATTGCAGCGGTTACGTTTACTAATAAAGCTGCGCGTGAAATGAAAGAGCGTGTTGCTCAAACCTTAGGTCGCCAAGAAGCGAAAGGATTAATGATCTCAACGTTTCATACCTTGGGATTAGAAATTATTAAACGTGAATATAAAGCCCTAGGTATTAAAGCTAAATTTTCATTGTTTGATGATCAAGACCAATCTGCATTACTTAAAGAATTAACGGCTGATTTATTAGAAGAAGATAAAGATTTGCTTTCTCAGCTAAAGAGCCAAATTTCTAACTGGAAAAATGACATGCTCACGCCAGAGCAAGCCATAGGAATGGCGAGATCGCAACAAGATCATACGTTTGCCGAATGCTTTCGACGTTACGAACAACATCTGCGTAGTTGTAATGTGCTCGACTTTGATGACTTAATTAGTCGGCCAACTATGTTATTGCGCACGAATGAAGAAGTGAGAGAGCGCTGGCAAAGACGTATTCGCTATTTGCTGGTGGATGAATATCAAGATACAAATACAAGCCAATATGAACTGGTCAAATGGTTGGTTGGTGAAAGAGCGCGTTTTACCGTTGTGGGTGATGATGACCAATCTATTTATTCATGGCGTGGCGCTCGACCTCAAAATTTAGTGTTGTTACAAAAAGATTTCCCTCAACTTAATGTCATTAAACTCGAGCAAAATTATCGCTCTTCTGGGCGTATTCTAAAATCAGCGAATATCTTGATTGAAAACAATCCCCATGTTTTTGAAAAACGCTTATTTTCAGAGTTAGGTTATGGTGATGAACTTCGTGTTTTAACGGCAAATAATGAAGAGCACGAAGCTGAACGTGTCGCTGGCGAATTAATTGCGCATCACTTTATTAATAAAACCAATTATAAGGATTACGCGATACTTTATCGTGGTAATCACCAGTCGCGTATTTTTGAAAAATACTTGATGCAAAATCGCATTCCTTATCGCATTTCGGGTGAAACCTCTTTTTTCTCACGAGAAGAGATAAAAGATATTCTTGCCTATTTACGAGTCATTACTAATCCTGATGATGATGCGGCATTTTTACGTATTGTGAATAAGCCTCGTCGTGAAATCGGCCCTATGACAATTCAAAAGTTAGGTGAGTGGGCAAAAGTTCGAGATAAAAGCTTATACAATGCCTGTTTTGATTTGGGGCTAAGTCAAACATTAACAGGCCGAGGATTGAATTCATTACAAGCATTCTCACAATGGATGTCGCGTATAGTACAAAAATCAGAACGGGAGCCACTGTTAGCTGTACGTGATTTATTGCATGAAATGGATTATGAAAGTTGGTTATATGAAACCTCAAGTAGCGCAAAAGCCGCTGAAATGAGAATGAAAAATATTAATCAGCTATTTTTATGGATGAGCGAAATGCTTGAAGGTGATGAATTGCATGAACCTATGACACTTTCTCAAGTGGTTAACCGTTTTACCTTGCGCGATATGATGGAGCGAGGAGAAACAGAAGAAGAGTTAGATCAAGTTCAGTTAATGACATTACATGCCTCTAAAGGTCTTGAATTTCCTCATGTATTTTTAGTGGGAATGGAAGAAGGTATATTGCCACACCAAAGCAGCATTGATGAAGATAATGTAGAAGAAGAAAGACGTCTTGCTTATGTGGGTATTACTCGCGCACAGAAAACACTCACGTTTACGTTATGTAAGGAAAGACGTCAATACGGTGAATTAATCAAACCTGATCCAAGCCGTTTCCTTTATGAATTACCTCAAGATGATTTGAATTGGGATACCAATAAAAAGAAAGTGTTAAGTGCTGAGGAAAAACAAGAGAAAGGGCAAAAAGGTGTCGCAGGATTAAGAGCTATGTTGGCAAGGCATAAACCTGAATAGCATAGAGAGTAGTTGATAAAATTAACCCCTTGGCATATTGATATCCAAGGGGTTTTTATTTTTGTATAAGTAAAAAAATTAACTTATACGAGAGCTATTTTGTTCTTCAATCATTAAAGACCAATGGACATAACTCTGAAGTTGGATCTCTTCTTGGAGATTTTCAGCACGTAACGGATGCTCATTAAGCCATTGATGTGGCAGTGTAATAATGAGTTTCTCATCTTCTGTGCGTAATCGTAATGCAGGAAGCGTATCATCACGGCGACGGCTAGCAAAAATAATGGCTAATCGCAGTAAACGCACTAGTCGATTGGCTTGGGTTATCGGTAGGGCGTTTTGATGATTAAGAGGCGCGAGATCGATGATCCCTGTTTGGTTTTTTAGCAAAGAAGCTAATAAACGTCGTTGCGCAGGTGTATACCCCGGTAAATCAAGATGAGAGATCAGATAGCTTGCATGTGAAGGTGCTTGGCGGAAATCAACACTGAGACCAATTTCATGTAATGCACTAGCGCTATTAAGCAACTCTCGGCAACGATTATCTAACTGCCAACTCTTGCTGACTTGGATAAAAAAATGTTCTGCAAGTTGCTGAACTCGGTGTGCTTGCTCAATATCAATCTGAAACCGACGCTGGACATTACGAAGAGTACGTTGGCGAATGTCTTGCTCAATAGGAAGATGCAACATTCCATAGACTAAGCCTTCTCGTAATGCACCACCTGCTAAGATCATATTGTCGATATGCAGTGTTTCAAATATGGCGATTAAGATAGCAAGCCCACTCGGAAACACTAAGGCTCTTTCAAAAGTAAGCCCTTCAATTTCCAATTCTTCCAGCTTTCCACATTCAATGGCTTTGTGTTTGAGCCGCTCAAGCTTAGGTAAAGTGATTAATTCATCCATACCTTGAGCAATCATGATCTCTTGCAATGCTTGTACAGTACCAGAAGCACCCACACACACTTGCCAGCCTTGCTCAATTAATTTACCCGCCACTGGGGCGAGTATCGCTTTGGCCGCGTCTTGTGCTTTCGCAAAATTTTCTTGAGTTAAAGAGCGATCAGTAAAATAGCGCTCTAACCAAGTTACACAGCCCATACTTAAGCTCATTAATTGCGTCGTTTTAGCGCCAGTACCTGTCACTAGCTCTGTACTGCCACCGCCAATATCGACGACTAAACGTTGCTCTGCACCACCAGTGGTATGTGCGACGCCACGATAGATAAGGCGTGCTTCTTCCTCACCACTAATAACATGAACAGTATTGCTCAATATTTCAGACGCTTTTGCGACAAAAATATCTGCATTTTTAGCAATACGTAATGTGGCTGTTGCAACGACTCTGATTTGTTCAGTCGGAATATCACGCAGATATTCAGAAAAAAGTCGTAAACATTGCCAACCGCGTTCCATTGCCTGCTCTGACAATTCATTTTCACTGTTTAGGCCAGCAGCGAGTCGAACTTTACGTTTCACGCGGGAAAGGACTTGTATAG
>JAEYFY010000381.1 GCA_023454395.1 Pseudomonadota bacterium | reverse complement strand
AACTACAATTTATTGCACAAGGCATTGGTAAAACATTATCGCCTTTTTGTGAAGTTGTACTTCATGATCTAACCGATAGTGAAAATACCATTATGGTCATTGAAAATAATCTATCAGGTAGAAAAGTAGGGGATAGAGCAACTGAGCTAGGAATGGCACGTATTGAATCGTCAGATTTCCCTCAGATTGTGGCGAATTATCCCAATCAATTTCCGGATGGAAGAACGGCAAAAAGTACGTCTATCGGTATTAAAGACAAACAAGGCAATTATGTTGCTGCGTTATGTTTGAATATTGATATTTCAATGATCAAAGGATTGCAAATGGTACTTAACCAATTTGCGACTCTTGAAGAAGGTAATGACATTATTGAAACCTTTAGTTCAGTGACGGAAGATTCACTGAAAAAACGTATTGATGAGTTTTCTGCGACTTATTCAGTTACACCAAGAGCATTAAAACCGCATCAACGACGCGAGTTGTTACTTTGTTTACAAGATGAAGGTTATCTTTCCTTACGTAAGGCGATGGAAATTACTGCCCAATACCTTGGTGTTTCAAGAGCAACGGTATATAACGATTTAAAAGAATGATTAAGATATACATTATATTTTAAACTCCAACGGAATATTATTTAAAACTAAAAAAAGATATCACTTATTGATATCTTTTTTTATTCCTATTTTTTGTTTTAATAAAATATCGTTTTTTTATTGAAATTGATTAACTAATTACTTGTGTTTGATTTTTATAAACATAAAAAAATAAAAGGAATAGACTGTCTATAATGATTTTTAATTGATGGGTATTAAAATGAAAGTTTCAGGAATGCAAACAACTTTATTTTCATGTATAGATAAGGTTGGAAATAAAATAGGTAAAGAATTTAAATTTATAAAAAATATAATTTCTATCGATAATTCTAATGTTTCTTTTGATAAAGAAAAAAGAGCAGACATATCCCTAAAAAATTTTTGTGATTATATTAATTATTGTCAGAATATATTAAATAAAACAAAGCCTGATATTTATAATCCCTATTTTGGAAATCTTAGAGCAGAAAATAAAGAAAATATAGTTAATAAAGAAAATGTAGTTGGTGAAAAAAATGTAGTTGATGAAGAAAAAGCAGTTGGTGAAGAAAATATAGTTGATGAAAATACGGATGAATTAGAAATAGATGAATATTTAAATCAAGTAATAAAAAATTCGGATTCAATTACTAACTTAGACAATGATGCTGAGGATATAATAGATTCTGGGAGTGATTTGAAAAAAGGAGCTAAAGATAAACTTCCTAAATCTATTACTAATTCAGGAAAGAAAGAATTAAATACAGAACAAAAACTTTATTTTAGAAGTGAGAAAAAAAGGAGCTTTAAAAATCTAATTATAAATTTAATTTCACCATTTAAATTTATAAATAGAACATTATTACCTATAAAAATAAACTTTGAGAATAAAAATATAAATAAATCGTTAAATACATTTAAATTTGATAATATATCAAATGATAATGATGCTTTTAATAATTTCTCAATTAAGTTAGAACAACTTAATAAAACATTTACTGATAATGTTAATAAAGTAATATCTAAAAAAGTAAATAGTAATAACAAAATAGATATTATGATCAAATATCATACCTTAGAAAAAGCTTTGGAGTGTAAGCTTGTTAATGATATTAAAATAATAAATGATGAATTTAAAGCTGATTTAGCTAAAAATAAATTCGAGAATAATTATTCTGATCTACCTGGTAAAATAATGAATGAATTAAACGCTATTCCAAATTTAAATATAAAGGAACTATTCTCTTCTAGTACAATCGATAATTTAAAAAAATTACTAAAAGAAAAAATCACCTATCAGGATAAGGATGTAAAGGTTGATAGCGTTATTAATAAAATTATTGATTCTATTTTTAATAAAAAGAATATATTAGAAATTGAAGAAAAGTTTGATGGTAACTTTGAAAATGTTAAAAAAGAAATATCTTTAAGTTTAACAAAAGAATTATTTAACCAGCTATCAAAAGATGAAAACTTTATTGGTGAGGAGGACTCTCTTGCTAAAGTAGACAACTTAATAAGGATGGTGAGCAAAGATATTTATAAGAATATGGGAGAACAAACTGATAAAGAAATAAAATTAATTAATGATAGTTTTTATGAAAATATAAAGAAGAATGATAATGGACATGATTTTCTTACTCGGCTATTTAAAAACTCAAGTAATAATATTAATTATAAATGGGCGCAAGATGCTGTTGTTTTACTAATTAGTTATAGTTATTTTGGAAATAAAAAGAATGAAACAATTGAATACTTTAGTGATGGTAAAGTGACAGATGGCGGTAATGGTACTAGTAGTACACAAAAAACAGCAGTGGAAAATAACTTAAAAGGTATTTTTAGCCGGCTAGGGGTAAGTATTGATAATTTAGATAAATCTAAAGATGAAGTACTAAGAAAGTATTTTGCTAATTATTTTGAGCATATCTAATAATTTTATCAAGTTATTTATATGTTTAATGATTTAATTATATTTATTGGTATATAGGTGGATGATTTATGATTAGTAAAACAAATATATTTAACCCAGACGTGTCATTTGTACATAAAAAACATTATATTCCTAAAAATGAAGATTATATTTTTACAAAAAAAATAACTGAAATAAGAAACACACCAGTTTCACCTTCTTTTGGTAAGAGAGTTATTCATGTGCTGACTTCTTTATTCCATAAATTAGAGATTGGTTTTCTTATAAAAGATATAAAAAATAATAAATTGTTTGATATTGTTGATACAAAAAAACATAGTAATATTTTAAATGAAATAGATGAAAAAAATATTGAAATAAAAAATAAAAATTTAAATGCTATAAATAAAATAATTTCTCATGCAAATGATAAGTTTGATTTTTACAGCTTCTGTGATTATTTAACTGAAGTGAAAAGAGCTAAAGATTTTTTCTCAGGGCTAGATGATATAGAGAATGAAGGCTCTAACAGTAACTTAATTGTAGAGTGTTTAAATGAAATTATTAAACTTAGAATAAGCTCCATAGATAGCAAAAGCATGAAAAATATTTTCAAATTAATAAATTCAAAATTTGACTTTGAAAATATTCATTTAAATAAAAAATATGATTTTATGCATAATTTTTCGACAGGAAAAGAACGAGATAATTTTATAAAATCAATGAACATTTTACTTATTGGTATTGAAGAAGCCCAAGTGCTTGATAAGTTTGATGATGCTATAAAAAATAAAATAGAAAATAAATTATCTACTATTATGATGATAGCACTCAATAAAAATATGGGTAGTGAATATTCCTTTAATGACTTAATGCAAGAATGGATAGGGAAATATATTAGTGATAACCATAATGTGATAAAAAGAAATACGACAGTAGATACAGCTACACAAATAGATACAAATATAACAGTAGATACGGGTACACAAGTAGATACAAATACGACTGCAGACAGGGATATACAAGCAAATATAATTATAATTAATGATGTAGAGAAAGAAACAAAAATAGAATTATCAAGACATAAACCTAAAGAAGACTTGAGTAGAAAATATATCAATATTGATAATTTTGATGTTAAAGGAAATAACGAGTTATTAAAAATAAAAATAGATAATATAAGTGAAATTGATGAGGATGACACTCAAGATATTGATTATGGTGAATTAGATAATTTAAAAGAAATGAATGAAGATGATGATTCTGGTTATCAATGGGATTATAAAGGTTTTAATATAAATCATGTTCATTATAAAAAATCAGAATTGAATGCTTTAATGGAAAAAATAAATAATTTAAATTCAACGCTAAAGTCAGATGAGAAATTCAATAAAATAAATAATAAATTAGACTCGATTATACTCGATATAGATGATAGTTCTACAGAAGAAGAGACTCCTTTAGATTTAAGTGAGAAATTAAAATTTTCACCAGATAATTATCAATTGAATTTTAATAAGAAAGAAATTACGAGTGAAATAAGTGAAGAAGACAATACTAACAAAAAACTATAAATTTTTCCTTAAGTAATATTTTTTATCACTAATTGGGTAGTTTTCTAACATGCCAAATATCTCAAATCCCTGCTTTTGATAAAAAGGCAGGGCTTGAAAGCTAAAAGTATCCACTTCAGCATATTTGGCTCCTTTTTCTTTTGCTGTGCTTTCCATCGTTTGCAACAATTCTGTACCTATGTTTTGTCCACGATAGGCTTTATCTACCCACAAATAACGAATGCGTAGCCAATTCCCTAAAATATCCCCTGTGATCCCACCTATTTTTTTACCATTCTCCTCCTTAAAAACAGCAAGTGGTGTGTATTGTTCCATCTGAATATAGTTGAGGTTATGTGTTAACAGCCCTTCATAAATTTCATTGATCTCATTCGACGTTGGGTTTGTGGTGATTTTTAACGACATAATTGGCTCTTAATATTAAGAAAAATAATAGTTACATTATCACTATTTGGTTATTAAATATTTATACAAATGCTAGGATGGAAACAATAATTAAAAAAGCTGGATAACACAACATGTCGTTTTTAAAAACTCTGCCAGGTATTCTATTTTGTGCATTA
>JAEYFY010000306.1 GCA_023454395.1 Pseudomonadota bacterium | reverse complement strand
GTCGTGGTGGTCGTTTTGAATTACGTGATGTTCTTAATGATGAACCGGGTATGAGCCCACTTGAGATCTGGTGTAATGAATCTCAAGAGCGTTATGTATTGGCGGTATCACCTGAAAAAATGCCTCTCTTTGATGCGTTATGCCAGCGTGAAAGAGCACCTTATGCTGTGATCGGTGAAGCAACGCAAGAGCGTGAATTAGTCCTCAATGATACACATTTTGATAATAAACCGATTGATATGCCATTAGACATATTATTAGGTAAAGCGCCTAAAATGTTGCGTGATGTAAAATCACTTAAAACAGAAGGTGAGTATCTCTCTCGTAAAGATATCGATTTAAAAGATGCGGTTTATCGTGTTCTTCATTTACCTGCTGTTGCTGAAAAAACCTTCTTAATTACCATTGGTGACCGTACGGTAACAGGTATGGTTGCGCGTGATCAAATGGTTGGACCTTGGCAAATTCCAGTTGCCAATTGCGCCGTTACCACAGCAACATTAGATAGCTATTATGGCGAAGCGATGTCTATTGGTGAACGAGCACCTATCGCACTGTTAGATTTTGCTGCATCTGCACGTATGGCTGTCGGCGAAGCGCTAACAAATATGGCAGGTTGCGATGTAGAAGCGCTTAATCGTATTAAGCTTTCAGCTAACTGGATGTCAGCAGCAGGTCATCCAGGTGAAGATGCCGGCTTATATGACGCAGTGAAAGCCATTGGTGAAGAGTTATGCCCAGAGCTAGGTATTACTATTCCTGTGGGCAAAGATTCGATGTCAATGAAAACGCGTTGGCAAGATAAAGATGGGAAAACCAAAGAGGTGACGTCTCCACTCTCTTTAGTTATTACGGCATTCTCTCGTGTTGAAGATGTGCGTAAAACAGTGACACCTGAATTATCAACACAAGCAGGAAATCGCTTGTATTTGATTGATTTAGGAAATGGTCATAATGCACTAGGCGCGACGGCATTAGCACAAGTTTATCGTCAATTAGGTCAAAAAGCGGCAGATCTTCGTGATGTTGAGCAATTAAAACAGTTCTTTAATGTGATGCAACAATTGGTCAATGATGGCAAATTGTTGGCTTATCACGATCGCTCTGATGGTGGATTATTTGTCACTCTTGCAGAAATGGCATTTACGGGTCATTGTGGCTTACATGTTGATATCAGTGCTTATGATGAAGATATTTTAGCCGGGCTATTTAATGAAGAACTTGGTGGTGTGATCCAAATTCGTGCGGAACATCAAGAGGTTGTCGAAGCACTGTTTGCCGAATATGGTTTATCGGATTGTTTACACTATTTAGGTCAAGCAACAGAAAATGACGCCATTATTATCCAAAGTCGTGAAACTGAGGTTTACAATGAAAAACGCAGTACATTGCGCCTTTGGTGGGCTGAAACAACATGGCAAATGCAACGCTTGCGTGATAATCCAGAGTGTGCGGATGAAGAACATCAAGCCAAACAAGATCTCAACGATCCAGGGTTAAATGTGAAGTTAACCTTTGATCCAAATGAAGATATTGCAGCACCTTATATTGCAACAGGGAGCCGCCCTCGTATTGCGGTATTAAGAGAGCAGGGTGTTAACTCTCATGTTGAAATGGCAGCAGCTTTTGACAGAGCGGGTTTTGACGCTATCGATGTTCATATGAGCGACTTACATTCATCACGACGTTCACTCAGTGATTTTGATGTGCTGGTAGCTTGCGGTGGATTCTCTTACGGTGACGTATTAGGTGCGGGGGAAGGTTGGGCGAAATCTATTTTATTTAATTCTCGCTTACGCGATGAATTTGCTCAATTCTTTGAACGCCAAGATACCTTATCTCTCGGGGTCTGTAATGGTTGCCAAATGATGTCTACATTATCAGAACTTATTCCGGGCGCAGATTTATGGCCTCGTTTTGTTCGCAACCGTTCTGAGCGTTTTGAAGCGCGCTTTAGTTTAGTGAAAGTGACTGAAAGCCCCTCATTATTGCTGCAGGGTATGGTGGGTTCACAAATGCCTATCGCAGTTTCTCATGGTGAAGGTTTTGCTGAATTCCGTAATGCTGAGCAACTAGCACAACTAGAAGCTCAAAATTTAGTGGGATTACGTTTTGTGGATCACTACGGCAACCCTACAGAACAATATCCATTAAATCCTAATGGCTCTGTAAAAGGGATCACGGCTGTTACTACAAAAGATGGGCGCTCAACCATTATGATGCCTCACCCAGAACGTGTGTTTAGAACAGTCAGTAATTCTTGGCATCCAGATAATTGGGGTGAAGACAGCCCTTGGATGCGTTTATTCCGCAATGCAAGAAAACAATTTGATTAATCAAATGTAATATTGTCTTAGAGATAAATACATAAAGCCTCTACATTGTTAGAGGCTTTATTATATTGATAATAAAGGAATTATTTTTTGTTGTGTAAAAACAGCGACACTTATCATTTTATTTGTCTCTTTTTGGCGACACTTAATTAATTGAAATATAAATAATTATTAAATTTAGGGTAACTCTGTCTGGATATGGAGACAGCTTGGTTGTTTTATAACTAGATAAAAAAGAGTGATAAATAAAATATTAGAGGGGTGTTTTTATTTTTTGTTTATTTTCAGTATGTTAAGTAAAATATTTAAAAGTTGGCACGCCTTGTGCATTATATAAATCAGTTGCTCATTCAACTTTTTATGTCGGTCCACAATATGGGTGGGAACATACCACATAAGCCAGGAATGACGCCAGAGTAAGGTGCCTACCG
>JAEYFY010000297.1 GCA_023454395.1 Pseudomonadota bacterium | reverse complement strand
CTGAACTTTTTCCTGGCCATATTTTTTTCCTTATGACTTCTCGAATATAAAAGAATTACCGAGGTACTCTATCTTAGGGATTATAGGAAATGAATGACGCGCTGGTTTTAAATATTATCTCAGGTCAGACTTTATGACTTAGGTCTTTTTGTTAATTATCGACGTAATAAAGAACCATAAATAAATTATTTTATTCTATTAAATAATATTTATTCTAGGGCTGGGAATTAAGATTGAAAAGCAAGGCTATTTTAGAATAAACAACAAGTAATCTAGCGAGATATATTAATACTATTCACGCTTTAATCATTAAAAAGAGTATTTAATAAATTATATAGAGGCTGTTATCTCTTTTTAAAGTAGATTTTCTAACTCATTAATCAGTAAATCCACCAGCATAAAAAAGCCAATACGGGATTTGGTATCATCTTTTTTAGTATCATGATTATCAGCAAAACAAAATAGAGCATGAGTTGCATAACTGGTTAATTCATTGGTATTAAATGCTGTCATGCTAATGATATTAGCATCTTTTAATTGCACGATTTTTGCTGTCTCGATGATTTTTTTGGTGCCACCAGAAAGAGAGATAAAGATAACGGTGTCGTCTTCATTAACAAGACGTGTAAACGAATCTGATAAATTGTAATCATTAATAAAAAAGCAATGTAGACCTAATGCAAATAATAGGTGTTCAAGATAATACCCTACGGCTTTGCTTGTGCCTCTTGCAACAATAAAAATATTCCTAGAATGACGTAAGGTTTTTGCACACTCCTGAATTTGTTCTTCATTAATTAAGGTAAATGTTTTATGAATGTTTTTTTCTAATTGTTTTTTATAAGACGCCACATGCGTTTTTTCGACTTTATTTTTCGTCAAAATATAATTATTAATTTGGAATTTAAGCTCTTTAAATCCACTGAATCCTAACTTTTGCGATAAATTAATGATAACCGTTTTTGATACAAAGGTTTTTGCAACTAAATCATTAATATTTAAATACGGAATATCCGCAATATTATCGGTGAGATATTTTAATACTTTCTTTTCGCTGATCGTTAAATTGTCATAATTTTTTAAAAAATCCAGCATATCTCACCCAATAAATTAATCTAAACTATCTTATGAAAACAGTAAGCTTATGAAAACAGCAGGCATCAACAAAATGGTTCTGTTCTTTTTGCGAGTTTATGTGAAATAAAATACATAACGAGTATACGTTAAATCATACAGTTATGTAGGATCAGAGTGATATTTTGTGAATTAGGATAATATTGAGCCCATTTTTTAATGAGCTCAATACGTGTTATTCGTTACCCCAGCGGTTAAGAAACATGGCGATATCATCAATGCGTTTTTTATCAATACCCGCTTCTTTTGCCATCTCTTGCTGTGCGTTTTCACTAATTTCTTCGTTATTCATTAATCGAGTAAGAAGTAACTGGAAGTAAAGAGCAAGCGCATCTTCTTCGGCCTCAGCAACAGGCTCTATCGACTCCATCGCATATTCTTCGACCATATCATAATATTTAAAGTGGATTTCATTATTCATAGTTTGTCCCCAAGGATTAACGTTTATACTCGTCATATTCAAATTACTAAGAGTATATCTCTACATTCGCCTGTTAACCTAAAATTCGCTATCATCCATTTCCTTCTTTTGCTGCGGATAAGCCGATGTCTACGATTATCGATACTTTTATTGCCCCACCTTGCCATGATGAAATCGAGATCCTTTATCAAGACGAGCACTTAGTACTTATCAACAAACCGACAGGATTATTGAGCTTATCAGGAAAAAATCCACAAAATATCGACTCCGTACATTATCGATTAGTAAAGTTATTTCCGGGATGTACGCTTGTTCATCGGCTTGATTTTGGCACATCTGGATTGATGGTTGTCGCACGCAATAAGGCAATCAATGCTCTTTTGTGTCAACAATTTAGCCAGCGCAGTGTAACCAAAGTATACAGCGCGCTACTGTGTGGGCATTTAGATGAGAATGAAGGAATAATCGATGCGCCGATAGCAAAAGATCCGGCTCTGTTTCCACGCATGTCGATTTGCCCCGTTAATGGCAAACCTGCACGCTCTCGTTATCGTGTTATTGAGCGTTTTTATCATACGTTAGAAAGTGGAACGTTATTGCCTTTAACGCGAGTACAATTTATGCCTGAAACAGGGAGAACGCATCAACTTCGTATTCACAGCCAGTTTATAGGGCATCCTATTTTAGGTTGTGATTTATATGGTGGGTACGACGAAGATTTGATAGAAGAAAGGGATGGTACTAAACGGGCTACGCGACTTATGCTGCATGCGAGTGAACTTCACTTTGTTCACCCCATTAGCCAAGCACCAATAAAAGCGCGTAGCGAAAGCCCGTTTTAAATATCGCTATTTACAGTTTAAGCGCTTTTACTGTTTCATCGATATCAAGTTCATCTTCAGTAAAAATGATTTCTGTTCCGTGCATAGTGGTGATCGCAAGCTTTCTCAACGTACGCATATTATGGGTATCATCTGCAGATTTTGGTCTGATACTATTCATTAAAGTACCGACAGAAAGTACGGTGTTTTCTTTATTGATATGTGTATCTGCAGATACCTCTTCACTATAAATTCGAAAAGATTTAATAGATGTCAGTTTAACTCGCTCACCAGCAATATAGACATATTTGCTGTCTGGGATCACTTTCACCGCGTAAGCAGATAGACCTTTAGTATTTGTGGTTGGTTCAAACGTGACATTTGCATCTGTTTTTATCAAAGCAGGGTTGGCAACTTTAATCACATGAAAATAACGGTTATCACCGTTTTCATCTTTAATAAATCCAAAACCTTTATCTTCAAACCACTTTGTGATTATTCCGTTCATTGCCATTATCG
>JAEYFY010000284.1 GCA_023454395.1 Pseudomonadota bacterium | reverse complement strand
CCGAGATGGTAGCATGTTCTAGCCGGAATATGTTATAAATTCAAGGTTAATCCTAATTCTTTATAAGAAACCTGTCAGACTTTTGTCGTCAGGTTTTATTTTCTCAATAATTTAAGGTAACCCGGTGAATATTCAGGCTTTTCTTTCAGAAAAAATCAGTGTGGCAATGTGTGCTGCTGGCGCACCCGCTGATAGCGAACCTCTTGTCCGTCAGTCAGCCAAAGTACAATTTGGTGACTATCAGGCAAATGGTGTCATGGGAGCTGCAAAAAAAATGGGGATCCCACCCCGACAACTCGCAGAAAAGATCCTAGAAAAGCTCGATATTACGGATGTTGCAGATAAAGTTGAAATCGCAGGCCCGGGTTTTATCAATATCTTTTTATCTCCACAATGGGTTGCAAAACAAGCTGAAGATGCATTAGCAGATGAACATCTAAATGTAACTCCTGTTGAACCTCAAACTATTGTTATCGACTATTCATCTCCGAACGTTGCAAAACAGATGCACGTTGGTCACTTACGCTCAACCATTATTGGTGATGCAAGTGCGCGTACTTTATCTTTTTTAGGTCATAATGTTGTTCGTGCTAATCACTTGGGTGATTGGGGTACGCAATTTGGTATGTTAATTGCGTATTTAGAGAAAAAACAGAATGAAAATGCCGCTGATATGGCGTTATCTGATCTCGAAGAGTTCTATCGTGAAGCGAAAAAACACTATGATGAAGATGAAGTATTCGCAGAACGCGCCCGTAATTACGTTGTAAAATTACAAAGTGGTGATGAATACTGCCGTACAATGTGGCGTAAATTAGTTGATATCACCATGCAACAAAATCAAGTGACTTATCAACGCCTTAACGTCACATTAACCGAAGATGACATTATGGGTGAAAGTCTTTATAACCCAATGTTGGCTGGTATTGTTGCCGATTTAAAAGCAAAAGGTCTTGCAGTAGAAAGTGATGGTGCAACAGTTGTTTTCCTTGATGAATATAAAAACAAGGAAGGCGAACCTATGGGTGTTATCGTTCAGAAAAAAGACGGTGGCTACCTATATACAACGACAGATATTGCTTGTGCAAAATACCGTCACGAAACATTACATGCTGATCGTGTACTTTATTATATCGACTCTCGTCAGCACCAGCATTTAATGCAAGCTTGGACGATTGTTCGTAAAGCAGGCTACATCCCTGATTCAATGTCACTTGAACACCATATGTTCGGTATGATGTTAGGTAAAGATGGTCGTCCGTTTAAAACTCGTTCTGGCGGCACCATTCGTTTAACCGACTTACTGGATGAAGCTCAAGAAAGAGCGCGTACATTAATTGCTGAAAAAAATCCAGATATGGATAAAGACGAATTAAATAACGTTGCTCGTGTTGTGGGTATTGGTGCTGTTAAATACGCTGATTTATCTAAAAACCGTACAACAGATTACATCTTTGATTGGGATCTAATGTTAAGTTTCGAAGGTAACACTGCGCCTTATATGCAATATGCTTATACTCGCGTTGCTTCCATCTTTAAACGTGCAGAAATTGATGAAAATGCGTTAACGCAACCTATCGCACTAACCCAATCTCATGAAAGACAACTTGCATTACGTTTAGTCCAATTTGATGAGACAATTATGCAAGTTTCTCGTGAAGGAACGCCTCACGTTATGTGTGCTTACCTTTACGATCTGGCGCAAGCTTTCTCCGGCTTTTATGAAAACTGCCCTATCTTATCTGCTGAAGATGAAAACACTCGCCAAAGCCGTCTAAAACTGGCTCGTTTAACCGCGAGAACCTTAAAACAAGGTTTAGATACTTTAGGTATTGAAACAGTAGATAGAATGTAATTTATTTCTATTTTCAAATAGTAGTAATAAAAAAACCGATGGTATAAACCATCGGTTTTTTATTATGCGTTAAATTTTAATTCAAGATAGCTAAAAAAAACTTCAAACAATGACTCAATTAACTTTCCAATGCTACTTAATCATTAATCTTCATTAGCAGTTATAACATCCTGACACAATAGCCCTCTAATATCTTTTGCCTCAATCCAACCATCGACACTGTCTATTGGCTTACTAGGGCTGTATAAGCGGTCATTGACGTCTTTCGCTGTGAAAGCAAGCTTTTCATTAGTTTTATCGAATACGCCAACACAGTTAACTGGGGTGAGTTTTGAGGTATTAATTTTTCCGTCAGCAGTACAACCTGCAAGAAATAACGTAGCTAATGATACAGAAATGATAATTGCTTTTTTCATAGTAGCTCCTTGACACTCTTATTTTTATTTTTACCAAAAATCACGAAGTGATTATTAAGTAGTCTTTAAACTAGAAATATCTAATGATTTATAACTGCTTTGAGTATAACGAATAAATAGAGAAATATTTGAGTTATTGAGCTATTAATGAAAAAAATAAGAAATATTGAGAAGGAATAGAAAAGAGAGGGAAAACAGAAAACAACGGCGGATAAATGAAAATAACAATTAGTGTACCATACTGAATTCTCAGTAATCTAATTATCTATTAATAATAGATTTAGCGTTAATTTCACTATTCACGCGACTTATTGTTTACTGCTTATCCCCAGCAATCGTGTTACCTATTTGAAGCGCAGACAAAATAGATATGATCACTTTCAGTAGTACTGAACGATAACAAGCAAATAACTTTACAGTCACGGTTAATCTACC
>JAEYFY010000209.1 GCA_023454395.1 Pseudomonadota bacterium | reverse complement strand
GAGCCTAATATAGTTATTTGTTTCATTTATTAATCAATCAGTATGTCTACAACGTTTTAATTAAAGAGAATTATATCAGTATGGCAAGGTAAATGAGGATTAAAGATGAAAACTTTAATAAATAATGTGACAAAAGAAGGTATTAAGCACGAATTTTCAAATAAATAATTAAAAATAATGCCGCTAAAAAGCGGCATTATCGAAAAAAGATATAAAAATTAGAATTCCATTAACTCTGCTTCTTTCAGCGCTAATGCATCATCAATTTTTTTAATGAACATATCAGTTAACTTCTGAATGTCATCTTGTGAACGGCGTTCATCATCTTCGCTGATTTCTTTATCTTTCAGTAATGCTTTTACTTTATCGTTAGCATCACGACGGATATTACGAACAGAAACGCGACCTTGTTCTGCATCACCACGAACAACTTTGATTAGATCTTTACGACGTTCTTCAGTTAATGGAGGCAGTGGAACACGGATAATGGTGCCAGCAGATGAAGGATTTAAGCCTAAATCTGATGCCATAATCGCTTTTTCAACAGCCGGTGCTAAAGTACGGTCGAATACAGTGATTGCCAGTGTACGGCCATCTTCTGCGACAACGTTAGCAACTTGGTTTAATGGCGTTGGCGCTCCGTAGTATTCAACTACAATGCCATCTAAAAGGCTAGGAGACGCACGACCAGTACGAACTTTATTAATCTGGCTTTTTAGTGCTTCAACGCTTTTATCCATGCGTTCTTGAGCATCTTTTTTGATTTCATTAATCACGTTATAAACCCTTGGGAACTGGTTATCTTCCAGTCGATATGAAATCATACCGACATAAATGAATTGGCGTACCTAGATGTTAACGCCAAATTATACCGTTGTCTCTGTGTATTAAGCGTGAGAAATCAAAGTTCCTTCACTTTCACCCATTACAACCCGACGTAATGCACCCGGTTTATTCATATTGAATACGCGGATAGGTAAATTATGATCTCGGGCTAATGTGAATGCAGCAAGATCCATGACTTTCAATTCACGTTCTAATACATCCTGATAAGTCAGCGTTTCATAAAGTACTGCATCAGGATCTTTGGTTGGATCGGCAGAATAAACGCCGTCCACTTTCGTTGCTTTTAATACAACGTCAGCTTCAATTTCAATACCGCGTAAACACGCAGCTGAATCGGTAGTAAAGAATGGGTTACCTGTACCAGCCGAGAAAATAACGACTCGACCGTGACGTAATAAGCTAATTGCTTCTGCCCAACTATAGTTATCGCAGACACCATTCAGTGGAAATGCAGACATAAGGCGTGCGTTTACATAAGCACGGTGCAATGAATCACGCATTGCTAAACCATTCATTACTGTCGCGAGCATTCCCATGTGGTCACCCACAACACGGTTCATACCTGCCGCAGCAAGACCTGCGCCACGGAACAAGTTACCACCGCCAATTACGACACCGACTTGTATACCTAATTCAACGAGTTCTTTGATTTCCTGAGCCATGCGATCAAGTACGCTCGCATCGATACCGAAACCTTCTGCGCCTTGCAGGGCTTCGCCACTCAGCTTTAATAAAATTCGCTGATATACAGGTTTTGCATTGGTAGCCATGGTGTTCTGTCCTAAGCAGATTAGTTAATTGGAGGTTTTAGATAGCTTCTCTTTTTAACAAAAAAAAGCAAACAGCCAGTGGAGATTACAACAAAACAGAACCGCCATTAGGCGGTTCTGTTAACGCTAAGCGTTATTATTTGCTCATTGCAGCAACTTCTGCTGCGAAATCAGCTTCAACTTTCTCAATACCTTCACCAACTTCGAAACGAACGAAGTTGATAACATCAGCATTGTTTTCTTTCAGCAGTTCACCAACAGTTTTGCTTGGATCCATTACGAAATGCTGACCAGTCAGAGAAATCTCACCGGTGAATTTGTTCATGCGACCGATAACCATTTTTTCTGCGATTTCGCGTGGTTTACCTGATTGCATTGCGATATCCATCTGAATTTGGTGCTCATGTTCAACAACATCAGCAGGAACATCTTCAGGACGAACATATTCTGGTTTGCTTGCAGCAACGTGCATAGCAATGTGTTTGATCAGCTCTTCGTTAGCGCCTTTAGCTGAAACTAAAACACCGATACGAGCGCCGTGTAGGTAAGTACCTAATTCTTCAGCTTCTAATACAGCAACACGACGAATGTTGATGTTTTCACCGATTTTAGCAACTAATGCAGTACGTGCTTCTTCGAATTTAGCTTTCAGAGCATCGATATCATCAGTTTTGTCTGCTAATACAGTAGCCATAACTTCTTTACCGAAAGCGATGAAACCAGCATCTTTAGCAACGAAGTCTGTTTCACAGTTCAGTTCAACCAGCGCACCGAATTTACCATCAGCAGCAACTTCTGCAAGGATGATACCTTCAGCAGCAACACGGCCTGCTTTTTTAGCCGCTTTAGCTTGACCTGATTTACGCATGTTGTCGATTGCTAATTCGATATCACCATTAGCTTCAACCAGCGCTTTTTTACATTCCATCATGCCTGCGCCAGTACGTTCACGCAGTTCTTTTACCAATGCAGCGGTAATTCCAGACATTTGTTTCTTCCTCGACTTTTCTATGGGCTAGCCATAGATGTTCTCATAGCAGATGTGTAAAGGGGGCCAATTGAGGCCCCCTAACCAATATATAGCAATACCTGGTTAAATAAGGGCTCTTACGAGCATGCCTTATTATTCAGCTTCGACTAAGCCTTCTTCAGCCTGAACAGCCAGATCTTGAGAACGACCTTCACGAACAGCTGTAGCTGCAGCGGTCAGATATAATTTAACCGCACGGATTGCATCGTCATTACCAGGGATAATGAAGTCGATACCATCTGGATCAGAGTTAGTATCAACGATAGCAAATACTGGAATACCCAGGTTGTTTGCTTCTTTGATAGCAATGTGTTCGTGTTCAGCATCGATAACAAACAGAGCGTCAGGTAAACCGCCCATGTCTTTGATACCACCCAGGCTGTTTTCTAACTTACCAAGTTCACGAGAACGCATTAACGCTTCTTTCTTGGTCAGTTTGTCAAAAGTACCGTCCTGAGATTGTGATTCTAAATCTTTCAGGCGTTTGATTGACTGACGAACAGTTTTCCAGTTAGTCAGCATACCGCCTAACCAGCGGTGGTTTACATAAAACTGGTCACAGCTTTCTGCTGCTTCTTTAACAGCTTCAACGGCAGAGCGCTTAGTACCAACAAACAGGATTTTGCCTTTACGAGAAGCAATTTTGTTCAGTTCAACCAGAGCTTCATTGAACATTGGAACAGTTTTTTCCAAGTTAATGATATGAACTTTGTTACGCGCACCAAAGATGAATGGTTTCATTTTTGGATTCCAGTAACGAGTTTGGTGACCGAAGTGAACACCGGCTTGCAGCATATCGCGCATTGAAACAGTTGCCATTTTAGACCTCTATAAATTTAAATTTGGGGTTATTTCGTCCACAAATCCCATACGACCGACTCATCAGCTGTAAAGATTTGACCTTTACATAAGAGCACCCCGGCGTTATGTGCCGATTTGTGTGTGTAATTAACACAATTGAATGTTTCAGATTTACTGCCATTACTCACAGTGTGATGCAATAACAGAACTCCGGCGCGCTTTATACCATAAATAACCTCAAGAAACCACCATTACTTACGTTTACCGCGGGCTTATTTGGCATAAAAACACATCATTTGAACAAAGAAAAAAGCGAGATTACCGCAATGATGATAAATATTGCTCTAATATCAATTTGCTAGAAAACACCAAATAGAAAAGCGCAATATGTAAAGACAATCAGATTAAGAAGGCGTAATGTTCTTCATTATTCTCGATATCAGACAGATTGCACATATCCTCTTTATTGGCACACCTACTTTCTGCTGATATCATAAATGGTAATCAGAATTATTTCTCATCATCATTCATTTAACCTGCAATACAAAATATGAATGCAACAAAGTGTGTTATCTAATTCGTATTGTGGCTTTTAATCTAGACGAAGAACTCAAATGGCTATTGTAATCAAGACAGAAGAAGATATTCAAAAAATGCGCGTCGCAGGTCGTCTTGCGGCAGAAGTTCTTGAAATTATCGCACCGTTCGTAAAACC
>JAEYFY010000121.1 GCA_023454395.1 Pseudomonadota bacterium | reverse complement strand
CAGAGCGGTTAATAAAGCGGGTTAATGTGGTTGTGGTTGAGAGTGGAACTCGACTTTCGGCAACTAAATAATCTTCGCCATTATGACCAATAATAATGCCAACATGATTACTCCAGCATAAAGAAGCGGAAGAAATTTGACGAAATAAAGAGGTACCAATACACGTAAATACGATATCACCAACTTCTAATTTTTGTGGATAATCAATTTTTATCATCATTATATGACCTATTAAATAGAAACATAATCACCATTATTTGACCATAATAAATAGATAAGGTTTCTATTTGATAACTCAATGATCTTAATGTAAAAAGAATATTCCAATTTAAGGTGTTCTTAATTTTAAGAGGAAAGTTGTTATTTATTCAGAATAAGAAGATAAATTTAGAATAATAAATTAATATTTTAATTGAGTAATAATAATATATTTAAGTGAATTAACTTAGTTGTTCATCTGGAATATCATATTTTATGACAACACGATTTTTATACAATAATTCTGATTTAATTAATTCAGGAAAAGCACTCACATTGTTTTTAGTGTAAATATCTCGCCAAATTTCATTACAACGATACACATGATCTCCTTTTTTGATAAAAGAAGAAGATTTCTCATAAATATGATAACGATATTCTCTTGCTTCACTACAAAGGAGTTCGCCTTCTAACTGATGTTCAGCGACATGTAATCTAATTTGGTAATCATAAGGTGTTGGATTATATAAGACTAAATCTACATAATTATAAAAAATAGCGGCTCCTGAGCCAAAAGGAAGTACTCTCCCTTCATCAGGAAAGGGATCAAAACTATGATTAGCTTTCTCGACCACTTTTAATTCAGAATGTAGTGCTAACCAATGTATTAAATTACTGGCCTGACAAATTCCACCGCCTACACCTTTTCTTGCTTCACCATAGGAGAGCTGCATGCCATCAATAAAACCTCTTTTATAGCTAGGTTTACCGATTAAATAGCAAAAAGAGAAATACTCTCCCGATTTAATCACGATACCATCTAATGCTTTTTCAACTAACTTGAGATTCGTTATTTTATTGTATTGTAATTGGATATCACTTTCGCCACGGCGGCTAATTAATTTAGAAGTGTGTTTTAGATAACGGTGTGAAAGTCGTTGTTCTGGTTGAACGTTTCGGCTGTATGTTCGACTTGAAAATCGCCAACTAAGAGAGCGAAATAAACGACGTTGTGCCACTCTCAAAGTATAAAGAATAGGGTGATAAGATGAGAGTGTTCTACGCATAAAATCCTTTTAAAAATAGCCAATAGAAAGAGATAAACATGAGTATGATAACGATTGAATGAGAATATTTATACGCCGATATCCTTAAAATAATAGAGCTAAGAATTTAACCAATAAATTTATTTATTGATATCTTTCGTTAAAATTTGAGCTTGAGATTGTAAAACAGATAAAAAATTCTTAGTGGCTGGAGAGATATACTTTTCTTTATGATGAAAGTAACGAATACCTCGGCTAAATTGGATATCATCAAATGCAACTTCACATAAAAGACCTGATTTTAATTCTTGCATAATAGACAAACGGGATAAAATTGAGATCCCTAAACCGTGAATAACACCCTGCTTTATTCCTTCTAAACTATTTATTTCCATCACATTTTTGAGTTCTTTATTATTTTCTTGGATCCTATCTAATAAAAAATCACGGGTAGCAGAGTGCTCGGGTTTGATCAGAAAAACTTCTGAGACAATATCAGAAAATCTGCAATGTTTCTTTTTTGCCAGCCAATGTTCAGGTGAACAAATAAGCACTAAAGGATCGATAAGAAAGGTATCAAGATGATATTCCGTCGGATCTAAATAGATATGATCTGACATGATCAAAAACTCTAATTCTTGGGTATCAAGTTTATGGATAAGTTGTGTGGAGCTTGCAATATCCATGCTTAATTTCACATCGGGATACAGCGTTCTAAACTGCGCCATAATTTGAGGTAATAGATAAACGCCAACAAAATGGCTAGCACCAAACTTAATTTCACCTTTAGAGGGATCATCAAATTGCCGCATATGCTCAGAAGAGGATTTTACTAAATTAATAATTTGGGTTGCGTACTGCTGATAAACCTTACCCTGAGGTGTTAAATAAAGCCGATTATTGATCCTTTCAAACAATACCGTTTGCAATTCTTCTTCTAGTTTCTTGATCCTAATACTCACACTGGGTTGAGTACAGAATAGGCGTTCTGCGGTTTCAGTAACATTAAAACCGTTGGCAAGTAGTAAAAAAGCATCAAGTTGGCTTAAATTCATCTCAACACCATAAATTATTTTTATAGTTATAATATATTAATACAATTATCTTTATACCTCAATATTTCTATACTGAACTTCCTACCCTACATATTAAGAGGAATCGGTTATGGAAAAGACTGCGAAGCGAGATGATATCGCTAAACCAGCGCCATCATCACCAAAACAAAACGGTAAGAAGATAACCTTAAAAACAATAGGAATACCTTTAGCTTTATTGGTATTACTCGTTTTATTTTTTATGCCAACACCAGATGGATTAAGTATTGAAGGGCAAAAAGCCATTGCTATTTTTTGTGCGGCGTTAATTTTATGGGTGTGTGGATCTTTACCCATTTATTTAACCTCAATGCTCGTTATTGTTTTACTTCCAATAACGGGAACTGTCGCAAAAGAGAAAGTGGTTTTCGGTACATTAGGTTATGACGTTATTTGGCTGATGGTTTCAGCATTTGTTTTAACGTCCGCCATGATCAAATCGAATATTGCCAGACGCTTTGCTCTATGGATGATCACCAAATTTGGGCAAACACCCAAAAAAGCGTTATTTGTCCTGATATTAATTAACTTCAGCTTAGTTTTCTTTGTTCCTTCAACGACTGCTCGTGCAACATTAATGGTGCCTATTTGTATGATCTTATTAGAGATACATAAGGCAATTCCTGGAAAAAGTAATTACGGGAAACTAATGATGTTGCAAGGCGTACAAGCTGATGCTTTGGCAACATCCGGTGTAATGACGGGAACTGCAGCTAATATTATTGCCGTTGGATTTATCAATTCACAAGCCGGTGGTTCTATTGGTTATATGGATTGGTTAATTGCCTCTTTCCCATTAGCTATTGTTGGTATGACTATCTCCTTTTTTATTGGATTAAAATTATTCTCTTTTAAAGGGGAAGTGGATTTTGAAGGTTCGCTAGAGAAATTAAAAAAAGAACGTTCTCAACTTGGTGCATTAACTAAGAATGAGAAAAAAGCCATGTATATTTTTTTAATGGCAGTGTTCTTATGGGCAACCGAAAGTTATCACCAAGATATGTTTGGTTTCAAAATTAGCGTTTATATGACCGCTGTTATTGCTGCCATTCTCTGCTTGATGCCTCGTATTGGCTTATTAACGTGGAATGAAGCCAATATCAAATGGGATCTTATGATATTTGCAGCGGGCGCTTATGCGGCAGGTAATACTTTAGAATCCACACAAGGTGCGCAATGGTTAATTGGTAAAATGGTTTATGGACTCGGACTCGAAAATATGAGTACGACGATGGTTTATATTGTGGTTGTCTTTATCTGTATGTATAGCCATTTAATTTTTACGAGTAAAACCGTGAAAACGACCATACTCATTCCAGCCATTATTGCACTTGCCAAAACATTAGGCATGGACCCAGTAACATTAGCATTAGCCGCGTCATTTACACTCACATATACCATTACATTACCACCACATTCAAAAGTGAATACTATCTATTTTTCAAGTGGTTACTTTAGTGTGTTAGACCAAATGAAATATGGATTAATTACCTGTTTTGTTGGTGCATCGGTAATTTCTATTGCGATATTCACTTGGTTCCAAATTCTTGGATATGGTCTTTAAGCCATTAAATTAAGGAATAAT
>JAEYFY010000039.1 GCA_023454395.1 Pseudomonadota bacterium | reverse complement strand
CCTTTACGATCAAACTGTTCAATACGTTGGCCATCTAACGCTGATGTATCATTTCTGAATTCAAGGATAAGAAAATCAGAAGATTCAGTGGCATAGACCGTTTTGGCTTTTCCACGATACAACTCAGCTTTTTTCTGCATCTGACACACTCCAAAGATGTGATAGGTTTAACAAGAAATTTGCTTCCCATACTCTACTCTAGATCAGATAAAAAAGCTTTTAAAACGTGAGTACTATCACTAAAAAATCTTAGAGACAACGCACTGCTCACAACGTTTTATTGTTGAAAACTACCAATAAAAGAGTCGTTTGATAAAATCAGGATATATAAAATAGAAAAAGTCAGAATAAGAATAATTATAGATTATATCACCGCATTATTTCTATTTTTAGATGATATTATTAGTAAGCATTAGATCTGTTTCAGATTACATCTATTTTGAGTAATTAATAATAAAAAACCAGATTAATTTCTTTTTATTGAAAGTTAATCTGGTTATCAATGTTAGCATCAATAAATTTTAATAACTTATTTCTTATCTATTTTTATATTTAAAAAATGCATGTTATCTCTTAATAACATCATGCTTAATTAAATAATAAAACAATAGATCTCATAAGCAAACCAACCTAATAAAGCGCCAGCAGGTAAATCAATTAAGTAATGTTGTTTCGTAAACATGCAAGATAATGCAATAAATAATGGGAATAAGAAAACCCATGGACCTAAAGTTGCATAAGCAAGGCATGCTGTGAGTGTTGCAACGGAAACATGCATACTTGGGAAGCAGTTTGAAGAGTCATCAAAATACTGAACAAATTTAAGAAATTTCTCTGACGCTGTTTTTCCTGGGTTTAAGGTGCGCCAATGTGCTGGGGTTGCAACAGGGAACACAACAAAGAAAAACATTTGCATGACGAGTAAAACAATATAACTAAAAACAATCATAATAAATTGTCTTGAGTCTTGAATGATCCAATTGAGATATAAAATTGCAGGATAATATAAGAAGCTATAGATCCATGACCACCATGGCCAGAAAGGAATTTTCTCATCAATCGGTGAATTAATAACTTTCACTTCTCTCAATGTATATCGTTGAGTAAAAAAATAAAATTGATAAACACCTACGATAAGTATCCCACTTAATATCAAGTGAATAATCATATCACCTGCACTCATAAATACCTCTTTATATAGTCAGCAAATGCTTTGTTATTTTTATTTAAGAATAAGAATTGACGCAATATTGCATAAATTTAAGCGTATTGCATTAAGATTAATATTATTAATAATAATTAAATTAAACCCTATCATTAAAAGAGCATTCAATTAATGACGTTTAATTTAGATTAATACAATTGTGTTCAGATCATAAAAAAGCCGCACAACATTTATTGTGCGGCTTCTCGTATTTTTAAAGAAAAATACTTATTTTACCGGTTTACTGAAAGCAGCTTTCAGCGCAGCAACCATTTGATCATTTTGTGATTGTGTTAATGGTTTACCTTTATCACTGATAAATTGTAAACTACTGCGGTTATTTAAATCGCCGACTTGTAATTTATAATCAGCTTCTTCAACCGTTGGTCTATCAACACCTAACGCGCTCCAGTTTGCACTGCTCATTCCTTTATAGGTTACTTCAATTGAACCTTTAGAACGTGTGCGATCGCCCATCTTCATACCAACACTTTCTAATGCGATAGGTAATCTATCCCAAACCACATCAAATGGTGCACGAACGATAATCACTGGAAGACCCGCATTATCACTGCCACTTTGGACATCGATAATACCTTGTAAATTGCTGCTTGCCGTATTTTCGCTTAAATTACGCATACGGTTTAAGCCATCAACCAATTCGTTAAGCATTAAAATATTGTAACGCTTCACTTCAGCCGGATCAGTCATTTCAGTTTCGCCTTGGCGTAAACCTTCGTTAGTCACTGTTAACGAAATAACATTACCTGACTGAGCAATCACTAAACGCTGACGTGTTTGGAAAGGTACGTTTTCATCAGCACGCAACCATGTGATCCAATCAGTATGAAGCTCTTTTTGTCCCGCATCACTTTTAACAATCGCAACACCTTTCTCTTTTAAGATAGCGTTAACTTGCTCATATAGTGTTGTATTTTCAGGTGAGTTTGGTAATAACAAACGGCTGTTATCTGCATTATTTTCACTGCGTGAACCACTTAACAGATTCAATGCTTGAGTTGGTGGACGAATATCAAGCGCTAAACCAACAGGTTCAGTTTTTTTAGGGGTTGGAATGTCATATTCCCCATTTTGCAAAGGCAACACCATACCCGCCGGAATCGCTAAATTCTTTAGCCCTGCCGTCTCTAAATAAGACTCATCACCACTGACCTGACGTTTATAGCGCTGATCACTTGAACAGGCTGCCAGTAAAACCACCAGCGACAGACCCGCGACTTTCATAATCTTTGATTTATGCAATAGTGTTGCCATTAAAATTCCCTAAGTTTTACAGTATTCCCGCTGTTAACAGCGCTTTCTCAACAATTTGCTGACCTGATGATGTCAACGGAGTCATAGGTAAGCGCAATGTGGCGTCTTCAATCAATCCAATACGTTGACACGCCCATTTAGCTGGGATTGGATTAGGTTCAACAAATAACTGATGATGTAGATCCATCAGACGTCGATTAAGTTCACGCGCTTTCGCAAACTCACCCGTATTTGCTAATCGACATAATTCTACCATCTCTGACGCAGCAACGTTAGCAGTAACCGAAATAACACCGTGACCGCCAAGTTGCATAAAGTCTAATGATGATGCGTCATCGCCACTTAATAAGATAAAACTATCATCATTAACCAACTCTTGGATTTGACTAACACGACTTAAGTTCCCTGTCGCCTCTTTAATTGCCACAATATTATCCAACTTGGCTAAACGTGCAACTGTTACAGGCAATAAATCGCATCCAGTACGACCCGGTACATTATACAGGATTTGTGGTAATTCGGTGCTTTCAGAAATCGCTTTAAAGTGCTGATATAATCCTTCTTGTGAAGGCTTATTATAATATGGCGTTACACTTAAACAACCTGCAATACCTTTATTTTCAAACTGTTGTGTAAACCAAACTGCTTCAGATGTTGCATTAGCGCCTGTACCGGCAATGACAGGAATACGCCCATCTGCCATATCTAATGTCATTAAAACGACATCAACATGCTCATCGTGACTTAATGTTGCAGATTCTCCTGTTGTACCGACAGAAACAATGGCTGCACTGCCTGCCTTAACATGATAATCAACTAATTTACGTAAACTAACCCGGTCAACGTTGCCTTTTGCGTCCATTGGCGTAACCAATGCCACCATACTGCCTGTAAAATTAAATTCGTTATTCACCATAATCATTGCTCCGAGATAGACGTATACTCAATGGTACTCATTCATTGCTCTATTGAAAACTACTTAACTCTAGGTTTCTAATGAAATTTGCTAATATTCTTTGATGTGAATTAAAGAGATATAATAATTGAAGATAGTGAGCAAGGGATCTTGGCAGAAATCGAAATTTGTGTTTACCTGTTAAGAATAAACTGAAAGTCAAAAGGAACCTTATTTTGCCCATACCTGATAAACATTTTCTCGTCATTACTGCATTAGGTGCTGACCGTCCTGGTATTGTTGATACCATTACACAATTAGTCAGCCAATGCGGGTGTAATATCGAGGACAGCCGACTTGCGATGTTTGGTCAAGAGTTTACGTTTATCATGCTACTTTCAGGTGGCTGGAACGCTATTGCGCAATTAGAAGCGTTATTGCCCATTAAAAGTGCGGAACTGGATTTATTGACCGTAATGAAAAGAACCACCAATGGTGCGCCAATTACTTATCCTTCAACAATCGCAGCGAAAGTTGATATTGAAGATGCGCCCGGTATTGTAGAACGTTTTACTAATCTATTTAGCCAACATAATTTTAATCTTGCTGAATTAATATCTAAAACACATCCATCAGAAGATGGCTCTCCTGCCCGTTTAGAAATACAAATTACGGCGCATAATCCATTAGATGATCATGGTATTGTTATTAATGAGAAATTTAATCAATTATGTACAGAGCTGAACGCTCAAGGCACAATTAGTATCGTAAATAGTCTGATGATGAAACAGTAAAAATGGAGAATGACCTAATGAACCCATTAAAAGCCGGTGAAAAGGCGCCTCAATTCAGTCTGCCCGACCAAGATGGAGAAACAATTAATTTATCTGATTTCGCTGGCCAACGTGTGCTCGTTTATTTTTACCCTAAAGCAATGACTCCGGGTTGTACAACCCAAGCATGTGGCTTACGTGATGAAATGGATGCGCTAAAAAAAGCCAAAGTTGAAGTATTAGGTATCAGCACAGATAAATCAGAAAAACTTTCCCGTTTCGCTGAAAAAGAGATGTTAAATTTCACGTTGCTTTCAGATGAAGATCATAAGATCGCAGAAGAGTTTGGTATCTGGGGAGAAAAGCAATTTATGGGAAAAACTTACGATGGCATTCATCGTACAACATTCTTAATTGATAAAAATGGTGTTATCGAACACGTATTTGATAACTTTAAAACCAGTAATCACCATCAAGTCGTTCTCGACTATCTCGCTCAGCATCCATAATAAATGCTTCGATAGATAAAATAACAGACAGCTTACACTGTCTGTTTTTTATTTATCTTTTATTACTGCATTCAATGCCGTACTTAGTTTTTCTTGATATGTTGCTCATTCGCAATTTCATCGGGTAAGGCATGCAATACTGCTTTTATCAGCGTTGCTAATGGAATAGCAAAGAAAACGCCCCAGAATCCCCACATTCCACCGAATATAATCACTGATAATATAATAACTAAAGGGTGCATATTTACGGCTTCAGAATACAAAATGGGTACTAATAAATTGCTATCTAATCCTTGAACAACAAGATAAGCGATAAATAACGCCCAGAAATCAGAGCCTAATCCCCACTGAGATAATGCAATCACAATAACAGGGATCGTTGCTAAAACAGCACCAACGTAAGGCACTAAAACAGAAACACCGACGATAACAGCAAGTAATACAGAATAGCGTAAGTCAAAGAAAGCAAATACAAAATAAGTGAAAATACCCACAATTATCATTTCTGTGACTTTACCACGAATATAGTTGGTAATTTGCTGGTTAACTTCAATCCAAACTTGTGCTGCCAATATTCTGTTTTTGGGTAAAACACGACGAACCGCATTAAGCATCTGTTGCTTATCTTTAAGTAAGAAGAACGTCATTAAAGGGACAAGAATAAGATAAATCGACAGTGTAATAATGCCAATTAACGAAGCTAAAGACACTTTTAATACAGATTCAGCCACCGTTGAGAACTTGCTGCGTAAGTTTTCTGCCATCATATCAACGATGCCAGCATCCATTAATGCAGGGAAACGATCGGGTAATTCACGCGCAAATGCATTGAACTTATTGATCATATTTGGGATATCTGAAATCAGTGTCATCCCCTGTTGCCACACAGTTGGTGCTAAAATCAAAATAACAATGGCACTAATACCGATAAAGAGTGTCAGAATTATCGATACTGCCCATATACGAGCGCATCCTAATTTTTCAAGTAAATGAGTTGGCCACTCTAAAAGATAAGCAAGCACAATTGCCACCAATAAAGGAGCAAGTATGCCACTGAAAAAATACAGAATTGAAAAGCCGGCAATCAAAATGACCACAAGAGCGATAACTTGTGGATCAGCAAATCGGCGTTTGTACCATTGAACAAGCAAGTCCAGCATGAAAATAAAGATCCTTTATAATAATCAGAACAATAGAGCTATATGTATTCATTTACATAAGCAATAATCTTTTGACAGATTTTACGTTAGGTTTTGCTATCATACATCATTAATTATTAATTATTAATTATTCGTTAAGATAGCCATCAGGATACAGTTGTATGAAACTCAGACTTAAAAAACCCTTAGTCGCGCTTCTTGTTTCTGCGTTGCTATCAACATCAGTAGTGCCAGCGCATGCTGCGATTGATATTGAAGACTC
>JAEYFY010000032.1 GCA_023454395.1 Pseudomonadota bacterium | reverse complement strand
GTGGTGAAATTCCACTGTGATTTCCTTATTAAATCAACATAACCATGATGAATATTCTAACAGATCCAAAAAAGAAAAAAGCTACTTTTTCAAAGGATCATTTTAATAAGTAGAGATGATCTTGTTTATTTCCTCATCAATAAGGTTGTTTGGTGAGCTTTTTTGGGGTGAATAATAATCAAACCGAACTAAGGAAAAAATGAGGTAAATAGCGTTAAGAAAAAGAGTAGGGAATAAGACGGGTAAAAGGGAGTTTATATGGTTTTCGCACCCAAGATTTTCATCTTTTATTGATTTAAAAATAATGAAGATAACGGCAAAAATTGAGTGCGAAATAATCAATGGTTATTTAATTACTCTTTATAAATTGCGACAACGGGTTTTCCATCATTACCAATTGTGCCACGATACATGCCTTCAGAATTAAAACTCATTGTGTAGTTACCTGTTTTATCTAATACGATAACACCGCCACTACCATCAATCGCTTTAACTTCATCAAGTGCATTTTGAGCTGCTTCTTCTAAAGGTAAATTTTTATATTTAACTTGGGCTGCGATATTAAATGCCGTTAATGTTCTGATAAACATTTCACCAGATCCTGTTGCAGATACAGCAACGGTTTCATTATCAGCATAATTACCCGCACCTATAATTGGGGAATCACCAACTCGACCATAACGCTTATTTGTCATTCCTCCCGTAGAAGTTCCTGCCGCCAAGTTGCCATGTTGGTCAAGAGCGACTGCACCCACGGTGCCATATTTATAATCGTACATCATAGGATCAACAAAAAGAGCTGCTGTTTTACCATCATGATCTAAAACGACTTGTTCTTTTTCTATTGCTTTTTGAAGTTGTTGCCAACGATGTTCAGTTCTAAAATAGGAAGGGTCAACAATAGTAAGCCCTTGTTCTTTAGCAAAAAGATCAGCACCATTAGAAACCATCATAACATGTGGGCTTTTTTCCATTACAGCAATGGCTGCGTTAATTGGATTTTTAACCGTAGTTACACCCGCAACAGCGCCAGCTTTACGAGTTTTGCCATCCATAATAGAAGCATCAAGTTCATTACGACCATCATGGGTAAAAACGGCACCTTTCCCCGCATTAAATAATGGCGAATCTTCCATAACATTAATGGATTTTTGAACTGCTTCTATGCTGGTGCCTCCATTATTTAAAACAGCATATCCAGCATTTAATGCCTCGGTTAGTTTTTCTTTATATTCTTTTTCTTGTTCTGGCGTAATGGTGTCTTTAGTGATTGTTCCGGCACCACCATGAATGACAAGGCGAATAGGGGGATTGTTATTTGCGAAAACAGTGGTAGCAAACAGAGTGCAAAGTGTCATTGTGGCGAGTTTATACTTAATATTATTCATATAACCCTTCTTATTTTTAATTAAAATTGACGTGGTATCATCATATGGATATTACGATCTTGATCTTAAATTCTAATTAATTGCATCAACGTACTTTGATAACTAACTGCAATAATCACTATATAAAAAGTTTAAGGCATAAGTGGTCTGAACACTCAACTTTCTTTTTAATTTGTCGATCTTTATCATGTAATAGGCGGTTGTTATTATTATTTTTATTTATTTTAAATAGATAAATCAAAGTGTTGCGTATTTTTAATATTTCTTGATTAAATGAAGGAAATAAATATAAAACGTAGCTAATAGTGTTTTTTTAAAAACAAAAATAATAATGCTATTTTTATTTTTTGTTTTTATTTTATATGATGAAATTTAAAATATAAAATTTATTAAATGATATAAAAAATACAATTTTTATCATTTTAAATTAGGTAATAATTCAGTTATGAATTGAAATTTCATCAAAATGTTAAGTGTTACTTTAATATTGATTAATATTTAATAACTCAATGTTACTATTTCATTTGTATTTTAATGTAACGAAAACAGGTTTTCTATATACAATTTGTGTGGTTCCTCGAATAATCAAAAATAGATGGTGGATTATGTGATAAAAGTACTACATTAATTTGAGTTAAGGCTCTATTATAATAACATAACATTTATAATTCATAAGGTTAGCATCTAATATTTTGTTTTTTTATAGTGAGTGCATTAGCTTTATCAATACAAATGAACTATTTTTAAATATAAATAAAAAATAAAAATTTAAGACGTCTCATTATTTAACTATTTTCTTACATACAGCGGATAAACATATTTTTGGTATTCTTTTATGGCTAAAGGAAGGTTAAATAATTTATATGAAAAATCAAAAAAAGAGTCGTTTTTTTGTTTATAGCATCATTCTCATCGCGGTTGTTGCCGCGGGAATTTTTTGGTGGAAATCTCAAGCGCCAACTCTTCCTTCAGGATTTGCTCAAAGTAATGGGAGAATAGAAGCAACAGAAATTGATATTTCAACAAAGAGTCCGGGAAGAATAGACTCTATTTTAGTTCAAGAAGGTGATTTTGTTAAAGCGGGTGAAGTGTTAGCAAGCATGGACACTCGAACCCTTAAAGAACAACTTCATGAAGTTCAAGCTCAATTAAACCAAGCAAAAAGCAGTGTGGTCACTGCACAATCTGCATTATCACAACGTAAAAGTGAACAACTTGCCGCTCAAGCAGTTGTTCGTCAACGTATTGCAGAACTTGATGCTGCACAAAAAAGGCTTAATCGTTCTCGTGCATTAGTAAAAACTAATGCTATTTCTATTCAACAATTAGATGATGATATTGCAAGAACAGAAGGCGCTAGAGCGGCAGTTGAAGCCGCTAAAGCTCAAGAAACCGCAACGATTGCAGCAATAGAATCAGCTAAAGCGGGGATCATTCAAGCTAATACAAAAGTGGATGCTGCAACGGCAACCGAAAGACGCATTTTGGCGGAATTGGATGATAGCATTTTAAAAGCACCGCGTAATGGTCGAGTTCAATATCGTGTTGCAGAGCCAGGTGAAGTTTTAGGTGCTGGCGGTCGTGTATTAAATATGGTCGATTTAAGTGATGTTTATATGACGTTCTTTTTACCAACAGAAGCTGCTGGTAAAGCGGCATTAGGAAGTGAAGTTCACATTATTTTAGATGCGGCACCTCATATTGTTATTCCTGCAAAAACAACCTACGTTGCTAGTGTCGCTCAATTTACACCAAAAACTGTTGAAACTGATAATGAACGATTAAAACTCATGTTCCGTGTAAGAGCGCGTATAGCACCTGAATTACTTGAAAAACACCTTGAATATGTAAAAACAGGTTTACCGGGTCGTGCTTATATTCGTTTAGATAATAACCAATCTTGGCCAACTGATTTAGAGGTGAAATTACCGCAATGAGTCAAACAATGAGAACGCAAAGTCATTCTCATATCATTGAATTGACTCATGTATCCCAACATTATGGCGATACCAAAGCGCTTGATGATGTGACATTGGCTATTCCTGCTGGAAAAATGGTCGGGTTAATTGGTCCAGATGGCGTAGGGAAATCGAGCTTGATTTCTCTTATTGCTGGTGCGAGAGAAATCCAAACTGGGCAAATAATTGTTTTAAACGGTGATATGAATGATGTTGAACACCGAAGAGCCGTTTGTCCTCGCATTGCTTATATGCCTCAAGGATTAGGTAAAAACCTTTATCACACACTTTCTGTTTTTGAAAACGTTGATTTCTTTGGCCGTTTATTTGGTCAATCCAAACAAGAGCGTGCAGAACGTATAAATGACTTACTTGAAAGTACCGGTTTAGCACCGTTTCGTGATAGACCCGCTGGTAAACTTTCTGGGGGAATGAAACAAAAACTGGGTTTATGTTGTGCGCTTATTCATGATCCAGAATTACTTATTCTTGATGAGCCTACTACTGGGGTTGACCCATTATCACGAGCGCAATTTTGGGAATTAATTAATCGTATACGTAAGCGTCAAAAAAATATGAGCGTATTAGTTGCGACTGCGTATATGGAAGAAGCTGAGCGTTTTGATTGGTTGGTTGCTATGGATGCCGGAAAAATATTAGCAACAGGTCATGCCGATGAATTAAAAGCCCAAACCCATACTGATGAACTAGAAGCTGCTTTTATCGAATTATTGCCAGAAGAGAAAAAGAAAGATCACCAAAAAGTGATTATCCCTCCAAGAGATAAAAGTGACGATGATACTATCGCCATTGAAGCGCAAGATTTAACTATGCGTTTCGGACAATTTGTTGCCGTAGACCATGTAAGCTTTCGTATTCCTAAAGGGGAAATTTTTGGATTTTTAGGATCGAATGGTTGTGGTAAATCAACCACCATGAAAATGCTAACAGGTTTACTCGAAGCGAGTGAAGGGCGAGCTTGGTTATTTGGTCAAGAAGTTGATCCTAAAGATATCGAAACGCGTCGTCGTGTTGGTTATATGTCTCAAGCATTTTCACTTTATAGTGAATTGACTGTACGACAAAACCTTGAATTACACGCCAAACTTTTTCATATTCCAGAAGAGGAAATTCCTCAACGTGTTAAGGAAATGAGTGAGCGTTTTAATTTAACTGAGGTTGAAGAAATAATGCCTGATGGTTTGCCGTTAGGTATTCGTCAGCGTTTATCGCTTGCAGTCGCGGTTATCCATAAACCTGAAATGTTGATATTGGATGAACCGACTTCAGGAGTGGACCCCATTGCGCGAGATATGTTCTGGAACTTGATGGTTGACCTATCAAGACGTGACGGTGTCACTATTTTTATCTCAACTCACTTTATGAATGAAGCAGCGCGTTGCGACCGAATGTCGCTGATGCATGCTGGTAAAGTATTAGTCACAGATACACCTGCAAATTTAGTTAAAAATAGCCAATTTGATACGCTTGAAGAAGTCTTTATTGATTACCTTAAAAAGGCATCTGGAGAACAAGAAACACCTGAACTTGATGAAAAAAGCCTACAACTTCCTGCATCTAGCCATGAAAGTGCAGAAAAAGCATTAAAGCAGCGATTTAGCTTACGGCGTTTATTTAGTTATAGCATTCGTGAAGGTATGGAATTGCGCCGAGATCCGGTACGCCTTACTTTAGCGCTATTAGGTACGGTAATCCTGATGTTTATTATGGGTTACGGTATTAGTTTGGATGTTGAAAATCTACGCTTTGGTATTATGGATAGAGATAAAACAGGATTAAGTCAGGCATATAGCCAAAACCTTTCAGGCTCTCGCTATTTTATTGAAAAAGCGCCTATCACCGATTATGACCAACTGGAAAAGCGGTTACGTAGTGGTGATATTACAGTTGCGATTGAAATTCCGCCTAATTTTGCGCGGGATGTAGCCAAAGGTCACACTGTAAAAATAGGTGTTTGGATTGATGGTGCAATGCCTAATCGGGCTGAAACTGTTCGCGGTTATATTCAGGCAATGCATACAACATGGATGCTTGATATGGCTATGCGTCAACCCACTAATGTGGTTGATAAATTGTCACCTATTAATATCGAAACCCGCTATCGCTATAATCCAGATGTAAAAAGTTTACCCGCGATTGTACCTGCAGTTATTCCTCTTTTATTAATGATGATCCCCGCAATGTTAAGTGCGTTGAGCGTCGTTCGTGAAAAAGAGCTAGGTTCTATTATCAATCTTTATGTTACACCTATCACCAAAGCAGAGTTTTTATTAGGTAAGCAGTTTCCTTATATCTTATTGGGTATGTTTAACTTTTTCATGCTCTGTGCGCTTTCTGTCTTTGTGTTTGGCGTGAGTTTTAAAGGGAGTATGTTAACGCTTTCTTTAGGCGCATTACTCTATATCACTATTGCCACAGGAATGGGATTACTCATTTCTTGCTTTATGAAAAGCCAGATTGCAGCCATTTTTGGTACTTCAATTATTACCTTAATTCCGGCAACACAATTTTCAGGAATGATTGACCCTGTTTCGTCACTGGAAGGTATAGGTAAATGGATAGGGCATATTTATCCTACATCTCACTTTTTAACTATCTCAAGAGGGACATTCTCTAAGGGATTAAACCTTTTTGATTTACCTTGGTCTTTTATTCCTTTGCTTATCACTATCCCAATTGTTATTGGGTTGAGTATCTTTTTCTTGAAAAAGCAGGAGGCTTAAATGTGGCGCACAATTCAAAATGTGTTTAATTTAGGCGTAAAAGAGCTACGCAGTCTCTCTCGTGATAAAGCGATGTTGGCGTTAATTGTGTTTGCTTTTACTGTGTCTATTTATTCATCAGCAACTGTGACACCCGGCTCGTTACATCACGCACCGATTGCTGTTGCTGATCAAGATAAATCACAGCTATCTGCACGTATTGTAAATAGTTTTTATATGCCTTATTTCTTACCTCCCGCTGAGATTACTCCTGAGCAAATTGATGGTTTGTTAGATAGAGGAACATATACCTTTGCACTTGATATTCCGCCTAATTTTCAACGTGATCTCTTAGCTGGTCGGAAACCTGAAATACAAGTTAATATTGATGCAACAAGAATGAGCCAAGCTTTCTTAGGTAATAGCTATATTCAAAATATTGTAATGGGTGAAGCAAAAACCTTTTTAGCGAAAAATAGAACCAACGATCCACTGCCTGTTGATTTGGAAGTTAGAATGAGTTTCAACCCGAATTTAACACAATCTTGGTTTGGTTCTGTTATGGCAATTATCAATAATATCACTATGTTATCGATAGTATTAACGGGGGCTGCATTAATAAGAGAGCGAGAGCATGGCACCATTGAACACTTACTGGTTATGCCTGTAACGCCCTTTGAAATTATGCTTTCTAAGATATGGTCAATGGGATTGGTTGTATTATTGGCATCAGTTATGTCGCTGGTATTAGTCGTGAAATCTTTACTTCATGTTCCTATTGAAGGTTCTGTTCTACTATTTATGTGTGGTGTTGCTTTAAGCTTATTTGCGACAACTTCAATAGGTATTTTTTTAGGAACAATGGCTCGTTCAATGCCTCAATTTGGTTTATTGATGATTATGGTCTTGTTGCCATTAAATATGTTATCAGGAGGGATGACATCACGAGAAAGTATGCCTCAGTTTGTACAGGATGTAATGCAAACAATGCCCACTACACACTTTGTTAGCTTAGCCCAAGCTATTTTATATCGTGGTGCTGACTTCTCGATTGTATGGCCTCAATTCATTATCTTAATTGTTATTGGCTCGGTGTTTTTTTCATTAGCTTTATTACGTTTTAGAAAAACCATTTCGGCTATGGCCTAATAAATTTAAATATTAATCGATAAATTAACCTATTTTCTTCTATTATTAAATATAGAAGGGAATAGGTTTTTTATTAATTTAATTATTTAATGTTGGTATTTTTACTTAACGATGAAATTTCATAAATAATATTCAAGAAGGTAAATAATCCATTTAAGGTAAGGTGTTAAATAAAATTCACTGATAAAGTATTTTATCCATTAATTGAATGACATAGTTTATATATTTTTATTGATTGAGTTAAATTTATTTTTAATAAGGCTAATTTTATGAGAATAATAAAGATATTAAAAAAAGTAATAGGAGAAAGGAAATTTAATAAAGAATAAAAAATTGGCATAGATATAATGGATGTTAAACCAATTAGAGATAATTTGTTATTTAGGCATCAACGTTTTTTAGATAATAAAACGGGTTTAACAATAGATAGAAGTAAACAGCATTTTGTTTTTAATCCTGATGGTGTTTTATCAAATAATAGACATACAGTCGGATATACACGCTTAGAATCACAATCTAATGGTATGCAACAACTAAAGGTCAATCTGTGATACTCAAAGAGAACAGTAAAATGATGGTGGGTTTTTGGCTAACCAACAGCGCCCCTGATGATACCTTAATGCTAAGAGACTGCCCAAACGAAGCATAGACTATTTTTAGAAAAAATCACTGAAATATAAGAAAATAATAGAAATAACTTGCGAAACTTTGCCTTGCGTTAGATTTATTACATTTCCCTTTGAAAAGTTATGTACATCCGCACTATAAAAGATAAGATTTTCTTATTGGTTTAAAGATAAGTTTTTCTTATTGGTTTTTAATTTATTAGTTTCTGGCAAGGGTGGAAACTAATCGAGAGAAAACACATTAAATCACTCATTCTGTTTTTTTATCATTCTATAACTTAAGAGGTTAAATATGTCATCTACACTTAAGCTTAATGATGGTTTATCTGATATCGGTCCGATAATACATTATGGTATCAGTCAGATCCCAGTGGTCGGAGGTGTACTAAGCACCATTTTTGGTCTTTTATGGCCAACAAATAAGGAAGATATATGGAGCACGATTAAACAGGAAGTACAAAACCTTATTAATGAAGATATTCAAGAGGACGACTGGAATCGCCTTGTGGCCGCAGTAAATGAGCTTCAGGATAAAGTATCATTTATCAATGAGCAGTTAATTAATGCCCAATATGATACTGCTGGCCCTGAACTGATGACAGTGGTTGTAGATATAATTGGAATTGAAGAAAACTTCAAAATAAAAGGGACTAATTTCGAATATGCATTTGCTCCACTTTTTGTCGCCACTATGAATTTAAAAATTGCCTTATATCTTGAAGGTATTAAATACTCTAATGAATTAGGATTAAGTCAAGATCAAGTTAATCAATTAAAGTCATTGCTTCAATCTGATGTTCAAAGCTCCAAGAGTTATTTATCTCCAATAAATTCGGCAATAGGCAGTACTTATCTTAACAATATACAGACCTACTTTAGTGTTAAGTTATATTATGAAACCAGTGTGTCTTTATTTAATGAACTATGGTCAGGGGATTATGAAGATTATAATGCGCCTGCACCGCTGGAAAATTACTACGTTCCAGTCATGGCAGCTGGATCTTTCTATAAGCTTATAAGCCTAGACGGGCAAAATTTCTCAGTGCCTATGGCATTTGCTGAAGTAGCTGATAACTCAATGATGCCTTCTACAAACATCCAGGGATCTTTATATCAGGACCCAACATCTTATCCAGATGGCTATATTAATTTTATCGATGTTTATACAGACCTGTCAGTGTCACATCGAACTACTGGGTTAATGTTTACCTGTAGTGGGTCTGATGAACAATATGAAATGGGTATGACGCCAAATAACAATTACTCATTTAATGTTGGACAAAATAAAATGAATATTAATGCTGATGGTGGTGAGTTTATTAATCAGGTGTCCGTGAGAGCGGAATCTTTTGTTTCACAAATTGAGTTCACCACTAATCTTAATAATACAATGGTAGCAGGTCAGCATCCTGATGATGACTCTATACAAGAAGTCACTTTAGTCAGCCCATTTTCAATTAACTCCATGTATGTGGTCTCTGATGTTGCAGGATATATACAATCATCTGGCCATCAAATGTGTGGGATAGCGATTTCAGCAATATATAATAATGAACTTGCGATGCAATATGTCAGTAGTCTATATAAAAACAGTTAAGGATGCGCGTTATGTCAACTAATTATGTTATTCAACCTTTGGAAACCGTTACAGTATGGGACGATGCTGAGCCTATCATTCCAACAGTTAGTAAAAGTGTAATTGTTACTAATAATGGCGAAACGAAATTAGAAGTTGTGAATTACTGGGCGCCACCATCACATGTTTTTTATCCCGATACCACATATTGGGTTGAACCCAATGACACGATTATGGTTCCAGCACCCGAACGATCATTTTACTACTACAGAGTTAATGTAACTAACTCGGATGATACCAAGGTGGGTGCGGCTATCGTTGAAATTTTAGATTAGCATTTACTTGATGGTCAGGAGAGATCTTACGCGGGTTAGGTATGTATATATTGTATAAACAAGAAAACTGATTAATTAATAGATTAACCTTATTTCTTCTCCAATAGCTTTTAGTTAAGGCATAAATCGATAACCGATCCCCGTTTCCGTCATTAAATGCACCGGACATGCGGGATCGGTTTCTAGTTTTTGGCGTAAATGTCCCATATAAATACGTAAATAGTGACTATGTTCAACGAAATTAGGTCCCCAAACATGTTGCATTAAATGCCGTTGAGTGAGCACTTTACCGCTGTTATTAACCAATTCGCTTAGCAAACGAAATTCTGTCGGTGTTAAATGAACAGGTTCATTTTGACGAGTAACAATACGATTAACCCAATCAATTGTAATATCACCAAACGTAAATTGTGCGCTCTGCGTTTCTTGTTTAACAAAACGGCGTAGTGATGCTCTGACTCTGGCGAGTAGTTCACTAATGCCAAAGGGTTTAGTCAGATAGTCGTCTGCTCCTGCATCAAGCGCTTTCACTTTATCTTGTTCTGAGTCTCGCGCTGAAAGTACGATAACGGGCGTACTACTCCATTGGCGAAAGTCTTGAATAAAACAGAGACCATCTTTATCAGGCAAACCAAGATCAAGAATAACTAAATCAGGTTTTCTTGATGCAGCTTCAATTAATCCTCGTTGGCATTCATTGGCTTCATAAACACGAAATCCTTCGTTCTCTAAAGCCAGCCGAACAAAGCGTAAGATCTCTTTTTCATCTTCAATAATTAAAATGTTATATGGAGTCACTGTTTTATTTCAATCTCATCAATATCAGGGAGTAATTTTAAAGGTAAAACAAAGTGGAAACTTGCTCCACCTTTTTTATGGTTTTCAGAGAAATTATTGTTTTCAGAGAAATTATTGTTTTCAGCCCAAATTTCACCCTCATGTAAGCGAATAATCGCGCTACATATCGCTAAACCTAAGCCAACACCAGGAATTGCGGATTCTTTTACTGCGCGTGAAAATTTATTAAAGATAAGTTGTAGTTGGTCAGTCGGAATACCATTGCCTTCATCCCATACCTCAACATGAATTTTAGAGGCTTCAATATAGGCTCTTACTCCGAGCTTTGTATTTGGAGTCGTATATTTTACTGCATTTTCAAGTAAGTTCGTGATAACCCGTTCAATTAAATTACCATCACAATAAAGCAGTAAATCAGCCGGAATATCAATTTGTAATGGATGTTTATCAAGTAAATAAGAGAGTGAACGAATAGCACTTCCTGTAATTTCTTGCAACGAATTCCATTGTAAATTCACTTGAATACCGCCAGATTGAATGCGTGCCATATCAAGTAAATTATTGACCAAACGTGAGGTTGTGAGGATCTGCTGTCGAATTTGGTTAACTTGTTCTGTATGGGATGAACCTTCAGCACTTAAATCGAGAAGTAAAATTTCTGATTGCCCAAAAAGCACAGTAAGCGGTGTTTTTAAATCATGAGAAAGTGCGGCTAGTAATGCATTTCTTAATTGTTCTCGTTCGATATTCATTCGAGATTGTTCTGCAATTTCAGCCTGTTGTAATCGTTCAAGCGCATTAGCAATTAAACCATTAAAAGTTTGCAATAGCTGCTGTTGTTCAGGAATAAGCAGTTGGCGAAGATTATTCGGTTCAATCGCTAAAATAGCTAAAACTTGTTGAGAGGCGGTGATCGGATGTAATTGATAAGGCACACTTGGCAGAGTATCTGTGCCTGCACCGGCAATTTGGTCTTTATCGCAACACCAGCGTGCAATTGCATTATCAATAGGTAAATGCCCCATACCTTGTGCATGAAAAGGTGTTAATTCACCTTGTTTGTTAGGGATCAACAAACAAACTTTTGCATCAAACGCACTTGATAAAAAATGGTAACTGGTGCGAACAACATCTTGTAACGTTACCGCTCGACCCAGTTCTCTTGTCATTTCAAATAAGTGACGAGTGCGTTGTTCTCGATAACGTGCAACGCGAGTTTGATAACGCATACCCGCAGTTAAATTACCGACCACTAATCCTACAATAAGCATGACGGTGAAAGTGATCAAATATTGCATGTCGAGTACAGCGAGCGAAAAGTGGGGCTGTACAAAAAATAAGTCAAAACTAATGACGTTGATTAATGCTGCAAAAATAGAAGGGCGACGACCAAAAAAGAGGGCAATTAATACAACACCCAATAAATAGAGTGTCACTAAATTGGCTTTATCAAGTGCTAATAGAAATGTGCGAGAGAATAAGGTTATCGCTAAACATAATCCAATCGCTGTTAAATAGCCTTTTATCTCTTGTCGCCATTTATCATTTTGCAGTGGTGCTGTTTTGGTTTTATAACGAATTTCCTCATCATTGAGAGCAACACTAATAACATGGAGATCGGGGGCGTAGCGTGCTAATTTTTCTGCAAAACGCATCCGTACCCAGCGTTTTAGCCATTGCCATTTTTGGTAAGCACGCTGACCAATAATCACTTTTCCAAGATTATGCTCTCTGGCGTAACGGATCACGGCTTTTTCAGCTTGGTTATCAGAAAGGATCGCGGCTCTTGCACCTAAATGTTGTGCCAGTTTTAGAGAGTGCAAAATAGCTCGGCGTTTATGCTCTCCAATTTGGTGGAGCTTAGGGGTTTCAACATAAATAGCATGCCATTGGCAACCAAAGGCGGCAGCATAACGCGCTGCCGTGCGAACTAATTTATCGTTACCGCCATGAGCGCCAAGACAGACCATCAGACTATCTGTTGTGTGCCAAACAGGAGCCGTTCCTTGGCTATCTCGAAACTCTTTAACTTGTGTATCAACTCTATCTGCCATACGGCGTAAAGCTAATTCTCGTAGTGCGATTAAATTACCTTTACGAAAAAAGTGTTCGATGGCGCGTTCTGCTTGTCCGGCTAGATATACTTTGCCTTCGTGCAAACGTTGTTGTAGATCGTCAGGCGGTAGATCCACCATAACCACTTCATCAGCACTATCAAAAATATAGTCAGGGATCGTCTCTTGAACACGAATGCCAGTAATACTTCCTACGATATCATTAAGACTTTCAATGTGTTGTACATTTATTGTAGCGAGTACATCAATACCTGCATCCAACAGTTCTTCCACATCTTGCCAACGCTTAGGATGCCGGCATTTATGAGGATTACTAAATGCCAGTTCATCCATTAAGATCACCGCAGGGTGTCTGGCTAATGCAGCATCTAAATCAAATGCGACAAGCTTTCTACCATGATGATGAATACGTTGTGGCGGCAATAAAGGTAATCCGTGAAGTAGCGCAGCCGTTTCTTGCCTTTGGTGTGTTTCAACAACCCCCGCAAGTACATCAATACCTTGCTGGTGGAGGCGTTGAGCCTCTTGCAACATGGCGTAAGTTTTTCCTACACCCGCACAAGCACCAAAGAATATTTTTAGTCGTCCACGAGTTGTTGTTCGCGTTGAAGCGAGCAGATCATCGGGTGAGGGACGTTGCCATTGCTGATCGAGTTCCATTTTATTGAGTACTCACTTTTTGCTGCTTTTCTGCACTTAATTTATCAAGTGCCTGATTTAGCATAAACACATTCACAACAGGCTCGCCCATAAACGGCATTAGTGGCGATGTTGTATTGTTTTTTATTAATTGCTCAATTTCATTTTTAGTGAGTTGGCGAGAATATGCAATATTTTCAATTTGATAATAAGCAGCTTGTAATGAAATATGAGGATCAAGCCCGCTCCCTGATGCGGTCACTAAATCAACAGGAACAGCCTGATGATTACCAACCTCTTTTTGCCACGTTTGAACGCGTTTTGTGACTTCATTAAGCAATAATGGATTTGAAGATGCTAATTGGCTAGCGCCTGATGCCATGCTGTTATAGGGCATTTCTGCTGTTATTGATGGACGACTTTTAAAATAATCATTCCGCGTAAATTGTTGCCCAATCAGTTCAGAGCCAATAAGTTTATTATCTTGATAGATCCGTGAGCCATTCGCTTGCCATGGAAAAATAAGGTTAGCTAATCCTGTTACAAGCAAAGGATAAGCCAGCCCAGTTATTAGTGTGAGTAATAATAACATTACTAATGATGATCGAAATAGATGCATAGAGAACTCCTTAAAATCCGATAAACGCTAAGAGCATATCGATGATTTTAATCCCAATAAAAGGGACTAATAATCCGCTGATCCCGTATAAAGAGAGGTTTCGGCGCAATAATGAATGCGCTGAAACAGGGCGATAATGCACACCTTTAAGGGCAAGAGGGATCAAGAAGACAATAATTAAGGCATTAAAAATAACCGCAGATAACATTGCAGATGCTGGTGAATGTAAGTTCATGACATTAAGCATATTGAGCTGTGGATAGGTGACAGCGAAAGCCGCAGGAATAATGGCGAAGTATTTAGCAATATCGTTGGAAATACTAAATGTCGTTAAAGCGCCTCGTGTCATTAGCATTTGTTTACCAATATGCACAACTTCGATTAATTTTGTTGGATTAGAGTCTAAATCGACCATATTTCCCGCTTCTTTGGCGGCTTGAGTACCTGAATTCATCGCAACAGCGACATCCGCTTGCGCTAAGGCTGGGGCATCATTAGTACCATCACCCGTCATTGCAACTAATCGACCTTCAGATTGATATTGACGAATTAATGCCAATTTTGCCTCAGGTGTTGCTTCAGCCAGAAAATCATCAACACCAGATTCTGCTGCGATAGCGGCTGCCGTAAGGTGATTATCACCGGTGATCATAACGGTTTTTATACCCATTTGGCGAAGTTGAGCAAAACGCTCTTTAATTCCACCTTTCACAATATCTTTAAGTTCAACAACACCTAAGATTTTCTGATTTTCAACCACCACCAGCGGTGTTCCTCCCGTTCTTGCTACTTGCTCAACTATCGTGGTGACTTCATCAGGAAAATGACCATGACTGACTTCAATATGGCGACGAATAGCATCAACGGAACCTTTGCGGATCAAGCGCTCTCCTAAATTGACACCGCTCATTCTTGTCATTGCAGAGAAGGGAATAAAAGAAGCACCAATTGACGCTAAATCACGTTCGCGTAAATTAAAACGCTGTTTAGCGAGGATCACAATGCTTCTGCCTTCAGGCGTTTCATCTGCAAGAGAGCTTAACTGTGCCGCATCAGCAAGTTGTTTTTCGCTAATACCCGAAAGCGGGATAAAACGAGAAGCTTGGCGATTACCGAGTGTAATTGTGCCTGTTTTATCAAGAAGTAAGACATCAACATCACCCGCAGCTTCAACAGCACGCCCACTGGTTGCAATCACATTGGCATCCAGCATTCGACTCATTCCAGCCACACCAATTGATGAAAGTAAGCCGCCAATCGTTGTGGGAATAAGACACACCAACAAAGCAATTAAAGTGACAACAGAGATAATCTCACCATGACCTTGAAACTCGACAGCAAACACACTAAATGGATAGAGCGTTATACAAGCCAATAAGAAAATCAGTGTCAATGCAGTCAATAAGATAGTCAAAGCAACTTCATTTGGCGTCTTTCTACGCTTTGCGCCTTCTACCATTCCAATCATACGGTCGAGAAATGAATTACCTGCTTCAGCAGTACAACGTATGATTAACCAATCGGATAACACCCGAGTACCGCCAGTGACAGAAGAAAAATCACCACCCGATTCACGAATAACAGGTGCGGATTCACCCGTAATAGCACTTTCATCAACAGAAGCACCACCTTCAATGACTTCACCATCACAAGGAATAGCTTCGCCAGCGTTGACTAAAACGATATCACCTTTATGCAATAAGAAAGAGTCAACGGTTTCTTTTGCGGCATTAATGTCTGCGTGATGTAAACGTATCGCTTTAGATTGTTGTTTAGCCCCACGTAAGCTAGCCGCTTGTGCTTTGCTTCGACTTTCTGCTAATGATTCAGCGAAATTAGCAAATAGCAATGTCACCCATAACCAAAATGTGACTTGTGAAGTAAAGTGATTATCATCAGGGAGATAACCTAACAGCGAAGCAATCCAAATACCGGTAGTTAAGAGCGCACCCACATAAACGATAAACATAACGGGATTACGCCATTGTGCTTGAGGCGTACATTTTTTTATCGCATCAAAGAAAGCCGATATCACGGTTTTTCTGTCAAAGAGTTGAGTTTTTTTCATGATACGTTTCCTTATTTAGCCCAAAACAGTTGTAAGTGTTCTGCAATAGGGCCAAGTGCTAATGCCGGAACAAAAGTTAAAGCGCCGATCATTAATACAGTGAGGATCAATAACAAAATAAATAGCGGTGAAGTGGTAGAGAGTGTTGCCAAGCTTTCTGGCTGACGCTTTTTCACGGCTAAACTACCTGCAATAGATAAAACAGGTAGCATGACACCAAAGCGACCAATCAACATGGAAAGCCCTAATAATAGATTATAAAAAGGTGAGCTGGCTTGAAGCCCGGCAAAAGCACTACCGTTATTATTAGCCGCAGAAGTAAAAGCGTATAACACTTCACTAAAGCCATGAGGACCTGGATTTAAAATGGCTTCACGACCAACATCAGTAAATAAGGCGAGGGTTGTACCTAATAAAACAACGGCTGGAGAAATTAAAATTGCAACGGCTACCCATTTCATTTCGGCAACACCAATCTTTTTACCAAGATATTCAGGTGCGCGACCAACCATTAATCCCGCGATAAACACAGCTAATAATACATAGAGGATCATGCCGTAAAACCCTGATCCTACTCCGCCAAATACCACTTCTCCTGTTTGCATTAACCACATTGGCACCATGCCACCCAAAGCGGTTAATGAGTCATGCATGGCATTAACTGCACCACAAGATGCCGCTGTTGTGACAGCAACAAAAATAGCACTACCGATTATGCCAAAGCGTGTTTCTTTGCCTTCCATATTTAGCGAGTTTTCTGCGCCCGCAAAGATAAACTCTGGATTTCCTTGCCATTCAGCCCAAGTGACCACAGTAACAGCAACGATGAAAATTAATGTCATCGCCCAAAGCAAGGTATGCCCTTGGCGTTGTGTTCCACTTAAACGACCAAAGGCAAAACATAAAGCAGTAGGAATAAGAAATATGGCAAGTATTTGTAAGAAGTTACTTAATGATGTTGGATTTTCATAAGGATGGGCAGAGTTTGCTGCAAAATAGCCACCGCCATTTGTGCCTAATAATTTAATGGCTTCTTGAGAAGCAACAGGCCCCATTGGTAACCACTGTTGTTGTCCATCAAGCCCTTGACTTAATACCGCGGGGTGAAAGTTTTGTATTACCCCTTGGCTGACAAATAACAGTGACCAAATAATTGATAAAGGGAGTAGGACATATAACGTAATGCGCCCAATATCAATCCATGCATTCCCTAATGAGGTACAAGAGGACTGTGTTAGCGCTCTAATTAAAACAAAAGCGACAGCAATACCGGTTGTTGCAGATAAGAAGTTTTGCACTGCAAGCCCCGTCATTTGGCTTAAATAACTCACTGCGGTTTCACCGCTATAAGCTTGCCAATTAGTATTAGTGATAAAGCTAATTGTGGTATTTAACGCTAAATCCCAATTCATATTAGGTGCAACTTGAGGATTTAACGGTAAATAGCCTTGGTTTAGCAACATGACAAATAATAGGATCGCACCCATTAAATTAAAAATAAGTAGGGCGAGCATATAGTGATACCAGCTCATTGGCTGGATTGATTTTCCTGCGGGTTTAAAACCACAACAACGCCAAATAACATGTTCGGTTTGAGTAACCCAATGAGGTAAATCACCTTCGATAAGGCGAGCTAAATAATACCCAAGCATTTTCCCTATCACTAATAATGTGATCAGAAAAATAGCAAGATATATCAACATCGTTGTTGCCATTTTTAAAATGCCTCTGCGTTAAATAACACATAGATAAGATAAGCAGTGAGCAAAACAACTAACGTCACAGCACCGAATATCAGCATCAGAACAATCCTTTTACTATTTAGATTGAGTGAGCGTACTGAATGGGCTGTAAAGATGTTGATAAAAGAGCAGTGATAAGTGTAAAAAAAGTATAAAAATGACTTAATAGGTGGTTTATTACCCTTTGATTTATTGAATTAATGTCATACCTTTGTTAGATATAAGGGTGAGTTCAAAGAGTATACTAATTAAATGAGTGAAAATTAGCACTTTCTAGGAGATTTTGAATGAACACTCTCTATCTAAAGGCTAAATGGTTTTTATACTTCTTAAGCCTGTTAATGATTTCATCTCTCTTTATGGTTAAAGCGATGGCAAATTCTGATAAGGCATACTTAGTTACATTGGCACAAGAAGGAAATTTATCTGAGTTAAAACGCCAACTAGAACAAGGTGCAAATATTGAACAACGTGATCTAAAGTTACGCACACCGCTTATGGCGGCCACACATGCAAACCAAATTGAGGTTGCGAAATATCTGATTGAGCATGGCGCAGATGTTAATGCCCGTGATGCTATTCATGATTCACCATATCTTTATTCGGGCGCTAGAGGGTTACAGGAGATCTTAGAACTAACGTTATCGCATGGCGCCTCGCTTAAAAGTATTAATCGTTATGGTGGAACAGCATTAATTCCTGCTTCAGAACGAGGCCATGTAAAAACAGTAAAAACACTGATTGATGCTGGTGTGGATGTTGATCATATTAATCGTTTAGGTTGGACGGCTTTAATCGAAGCTATTATTTTAGGTGATGGTAGCCAAAGATATGAAGAGATTGTGAGTTTACTTATTGAAGGTGGAGCTAACGTTAACCTTGCCGATGGCTCTGGCCACACACCATTAACCTTAGCTAAAGATAAAGGGTATACAAACATCGTTAATATACTTGAACAAGCGGGGGCAAAATAATGTCAGATAATCAATTTATACAACAAGCCATATCGCTTGCAATGGATAATGTGAAAGTAGGGGGAAGACCATTCGGCGCGGTCATTGTGAATAATGGTCAAGTGATTGCAAGTGCTGTTAACCAAATAGTAACGACCAATGATCCTACTGCTCATGCTGAATTGTTAGCATTACGGGAAGCTGGAAAAGTATTAAAGCGAACAAAGTTAGATGATTGTATTGTTTATGCCAGTGGACAACCTTGTCCAATGTGTCTTGCCGCAATGCGCATGGCGGGGATCTCTAAAATTTTTTATGCCTATTCTAATGAGGATGCAGAGCCTTACGGGCTATCGACAGCCAATATTGCTAAAGCATTAAGAAAGGTGCCAGAACAGCAAGAAGGTCTTCAATTTGTACAGATAAGAACTGAGGATGAAATGCAACCCAAGCTTTATCAGTATTGGTCAAAACAATCTTAAAAAGATTAATTATTGCTATAAATAAAAGCCCTAAAAGTGAGAATTGAAGTAACTGCATAAATAGATACTTTTAGGGCTTTCTATTCTAATATTTATTAATAATCAACAAAATAACTGCTTTTCAGCAGGGGTGACATTTAACAAAGATTGCCAGTTTTTTAATGTTAATGTCGCCAGCATGGCTAAACCTTCATAATATGGGAATGCGCCTTGCAGAGATAACTTCTCTAAATAACGATAAGCCCATGGCAGAAGGTGTTCTGCTAATAGCTCATTTAGTTTTTCAGGGCGAGTTTCTGCAATCCATGCCACCATCATCACCATTAAACCAAAGTGATCTTCCGGCTCGTTTTGAGTTAACGCAATATCAATGCCATTTTCTAGCATCCATTCACGTAAATCTAATGTTGAGTTACCGAATAATACATTTTCATGATCAAGGTAAACAGAACCCCAAGGTGGTGCCGGCAGTGCATAAGGACCGACAAATAAGCGTTGATATGCCTGTGCTAAAGTTTCTTCCGCTAATGTGGTTTGTGAAAGAAGACTAGCAATGCGTTGCTTTTCTTCATCACTGCCATAAGGCCATTCTTCAACCCACTTTTGACTAGACAGCAGCTCGACAATGTCACTTTTTTCAGTAGGTGCATAATAAAAAGCTGCACCTAAAATACGGGCAGTAAGAGAAATATCAGTAATAACTTGTTGTTCCATAATATTTTTATAATCCGCTTAGATTTATTGTCTTTACTATATGCGATTTTCTATCTAAACATAATGACGAAGATTAAAAAAGAGCGATACCGTAATATAAAAGGAAAACCGCCATAACAGATAAAAAGAGTGTGCCTTTTAACTATTACAGCGGTTTAGCAGGGTGAGAATTTAATTAACCAACGACTGCCATGCCGACAGTCATATGTAAACCATAGAACACACCGCGCCCTATAAACTCACCCACAAACACTAAAATAAAGCCCAATGCTAATAACGCCACAGAAGGGTTATTTTTACGTAACAGTGGAGCAATCCAGCAACTTAAGCCTAAGACTAAAGTCACTAATTTAATTCCCATCAAAGTGCCATAGTTAGGAACTAAATCTACCGCTTTTTGCACAGAGGTTTGAATAGAACCTAATTCAAAACCTTGTGATGTTGCCACAATAGCGCTAACAACAATGGCGATAACACTGAGTAATGGCAATGCACTGATGCAGTTTAGGTTAAAGCCCGCAATACGCATTAAGAGTGCCGCTAAAATAGGACCACCGATAAAGGCTGTCAGCACAAAATTAAATGTGGTATAGCCATTATGCCAAGTCGGAACAGTATCAATTTGGTATACACGAGAGATAGCCGTAATAAATAATGCGGCTAATACCATAACCAGCGCGACCCATAATTTGCCTAATGCAGCTGGCATTTTATTAAATACAGCCAGTAACCAGTAAATACCACCCAGTGCAAAGAAAATAGAGCCGCTGGCAATCTCATTACTTAATGATGAGTGACCCAAACGAAGTAATGAGTTAAATGCGCGTAATGGGGTTCCCATATGCATCATGGATAATAAGAAACCAATACCCATTAATACCCAAAGTCCAAACATGCTGTAATGCACTTTTCGGTTCATTTCTGCGGAAAGCTTACCCGAAAGAATCGCGCATCCCATAATAATAAAGGCGCCAGCAACACTTTGACCGATAACGGTAAAAAACATTAGTGGCCATTCATGCAATCCCACCATCTTACACCTCCTCTGGGTTTGCCAGATGACCAGTGGTATCACCCACAGGACGGCTATTGGCATTTAATTTAAGGACAATATTTGGCTTGGTGTATTTTGCTGAAGGAAGTGGGGCAATTTCAGCTAAATCACCATATTTAGCGCGTAACTCTTCAATAGGTGCCATATCTAATGCACGTAGTGGACAAGATTCGACACAAATAGGTTTTTTGCCTTCTGCGACACGTTCATAGCAACCATCACATTTGGTCATATGACCTTTGACTTCATCAAATTGCGGTGCGCCGTAAGGGCAAGCCATATGACAATAACGACATCCAATACAGACTTCTTCATTAACAACCACAAAGCCGTCTTCACGTTTATGCATCGCACCACTTGGACAAACTTTGGCACAAGCAGGATCGTCACAGTGGTTACAAGAAATCGATAAGTAATAAGCAAAAACGTTTTGTGTATAAACACCATCTTGCTCAGTCCAATTGCCACCTGCATATTCATAAATACGGCGGAAATTGACTTCAGGGGATAAATTTTTAAAATCCTTGCACGCCAGTTCACAGGTTTTGCAGCCGGTGCAACGACTTGAATCAATATAAAAACCATATTGCGTTGACATAACCAGACTCC